>JAIPIJ010000024.1 GCA_021734705.1 Candidatus Peribacteraceae bacterium | reverse complement strand
ATGGAATTCGAAGTTTTTGTGCACGGTGCGATTTGCATGTCGTACTCTGGGCGCTGCTTACTTTCTAACTTCTTGACTGAGCGGGATGCCAATCGGGGCCAGTGCTCACAGCCGTGCCGTTGGCAGTATGCGCTATTGGAAGAAAAGCGGCCGGGGGAGTTTTTACCAATTGAGGAAGACCAGCAGGGGAGCTATATTTTGAATTCTCGCGATCTGTGCTTGATCGAAAAAATTCCTCAGCTGGCCAAAATTGGTATTGCTAGCCTCAAGATCGAAGGCCGCAACAAGTCGCTCGGCTATCTCGCAACGATCACCCGGGCTTACCGCCAAGCCTTAGACGATTTTACGGCTGGTCGAAAATTCGACAAAAGTTTGTGGCGCGAAATTCTCACAACTGGCAATCGTGATTTTACGTTGGGATTTTTTGACGGCAGCCTCAAAAATCTGCAGAACTTTAAGCGCTCGGCCAGTGAAAATCCGCAAAATTTTCTTGGCTTAGCCGAGAAGTTTTCTGAAGGAAAAGTTTTATTTACTCCGAAAAATAATTTTCGAAAGGGTGTTAAGATTGAAGCGGTTCCGCCGGGAGCCAAAATTATAAAGTTCACAGTCACTAAGATTATGGATGAAAAACTAGATGAACTACAGGCCGCCCATGGTGGCCAAAAGTCTAAAGTTTGGATCGCTGCTCCGGTCGAGCTACCAAAATTAACCCTCCTTAGAAAATGCTCAAAAAAATCTTAATCGCGATAATCGCCGCCCTAATTTTGGCTTTTGCTTGGTGGACTATATCGCCGCTGTTTTACGATCGTGTCGTTGATGAGCCTCTCAGTGATTTGGTCGATGTACAGCCAGAAAGCATTCAGTTGAATGAAGATGTGGAAATGCGAGAGGCTGAAGTTGAAGATGTAGCTGAGCAGATGCAGATGGAGGCTGAGCCTGTAGAGCCGGTAGTGGAGACCGAGGCACAAGTAGCGATTAGCGAAGCTGAAACCCCTGCGGCTAAGCCAGCGCCAGAGCAAGCAGCTTTAGAAGAAATTTCCCGCGGCCAATTTGAGGGTGCTGACGGCCATACTGCCAGTGGCACAGTTCTGTTGCTGCGCCGCGGTGACACATATTTTTTGCGTTTTGAAGATGACTTTGATTCGGCTAATGCACCAGATGTTTTTGTGCATTTTGGCCGTGATGGTGCCTATGCTCCGGAGGCTCGCGTGGCCGAGCTCAAAGGTAACCGGGGCAGCCAGAACTACGAAGTCCCGGCTGAAATCAATATAGCCGACTATAACGAGGTCTGGACATGGTGCCGAGCTTTTTCGGTGGGCATAGCCAGAGCGGAACTCAACGAATAAAATTTTTACACGAAAAAATAAGGTTTATTTTTTCCACCGGCTTTTTCAGTTAAAATCGCGAAAGCTTGAATCCGAGAATCATCATCCCGCTTCGGCCAGTTTCTGTCGCTGATCTGAAGCGTCAACTGATTGATGTAGAGGATGAGGCTGATTTTATTGAAGTTTGGTTAGATCGGCTAAAACTATTGGACGGCTCTAAAATCAAAAAAATTATCAAAGAGATTCAAAAGCCCTTGATAATTAATTTGAAAACTAAGAAAGAACAGGGATCTTCCCGTCTGGGGGATAAAAAACGAGTTGAGCTTTTGAAATTGGCTGCGGCAGCAGGCGCTGATTTTATTGATCTAGCCCTGGATACGCCGGTTGCTTTGATTCGAGATCTACATAAGAACTTAGGCTCAGCTAAACTGATTCTTTCTTTTCACGATTTCAAAAAAATGCCGCAAATTGAGCGTCTTAGGAAAATTGCCGATAAAGCTCAGAAGCTCAAAGCTGATGTGGTTAAAATCGTTGGCACGGCTGAGTCTTTCGATGATTGTGCGCCGATCTTTCAGGTTTCTTGGGAATTAGCTAAGAAGAAGCAAGGATTCCTAACTATGGCGATGAAAGAATATGGTGAACCAACCCGGGTGATTACTCCGCTAATTGGTGGGTTAGGAATGTTTGCGCCGATTCATAAAAAAGACGCCACGGCTGCCGGACAAATGACGGTCGCTGAATTACGTGAATGGTGGAAAGCTTTTGGCTAAACTAAATCGCAAGCCTAATGAATTTATCTACCTGAGCCGATTTTTCCGCTAGGAACTGCTCAACTGTTTTTGAGGCGTCTTTCACAAAAGCTTGCTTCAACAGGCTTTTTTCTTCGCGGAATTTACGCAACTTACCTTCCATAATTTTGTCGACCATGTCTGCTGGCTTACCTTCTTTGGCGAGAATCTCCTTTTGGATTTCCGCCTCCTTGGCAACTTCTTCGTCAGAGACTTCCTCAGGTTTGACGACTGTCGGACTCATCGCAGCAATCTGCATGGCGACATCATTCAGGACTTCTGTTTTGCCTTTGCCAGCGACCAGTACGCCAATCTTATTGTTGGAATGGATGTAGGCTGAGACAGCTTCACCCTCTAAAATTTGGATTTCTCCGAGTTTGATATTCTCACCATTTTTTTGGATTGCTTCCTGAATTTTAGGCTCACTAGTACTGGCGACATCTGCCCCAGCGAGCGTCTCTGCAGCGAGTTCGTCAGCTAGCTTGGTAAATTCTTCATTCTTGGCGACAAAGTCAGTCTCGCAAAAAAGTTGGACGGCCGCAGCTTTCTGCCCGTCTTTAGAAATCTTGACTGCGACGACACCCTCACCGGCATCGCGTTCAGATCGTTTTGCTGCATCAGCTTCGCCAGCTTTGCGCAGTATGTCGCGCGCTTTTTCGAGGTCGCCAGTAGCTTCCTCGAGCGCTTTTTTGCACTTCAGCATTGCGATTCCAGTAGCATCGCGGAGTTCTTTGACTAGAGCAGCAGTTATTTCGGCCATTTTGAAAAAAGGTTAAAGATTTCTGAGAGTTCCCGGGGCAGATTATTCAGCGTCGTCTTGAGGCGGAGTTTCTGGCGGTGGTGGAGCCTGTGGTGGCTGATTTGCGGGAGGTGGGGCTGGATTCGTTTTGAGCTTCAAAGAAAGGTCGTAAACACCAGGGATTTTGAACCAGTCGCCCTTGTAGGCCAGCACAAAACCAGCAATAAATTCAATAATTTGCAGGAAGGCAATAAAACCAACAATTCCTAAAATCTTACCAATAACCCACAGGAACATAAAACCGATGAAAATTACAACCGCTTGGCGGGCGTGATGCTGGGCAAACTCTGAGTCGCGGCGGGATAGCAGTGGCAGGAAGGCTAGGAAAGAGATGTAACCCACGCCAGCAAAGATTTTTTCTTCAGCATCTAACGGGGTGACACCATCCGGACGAAATCCGGTTTTGAATCCAGATCGGGACTCTTCTTTTGAGTTAGCCTCTGCTTTGGCAGCGCTAGCAGTCGGTTCAGGCTGATCAGCCTGCTCTTCAGTTTCCGGTTTTTCTGGTTTATCGCCAGGTTTTGCCGGTGCTCCAACGATAACACCTTCCTCTGCGTCCTCTGCGGCTGGCGGAGGCGGGGAGCTTGGTTCAGCAGGTTCTGCGGCAACAACTTTTTCTTCCATTGGAGGATTTTGTTGGGCTTCAGTTTCAGTATTTACCGGTTCAGGCTCGACTGCAGGCTGGCTCTCAGGCGTTGGGGTCTCTGCTTCAGCTGTCGGTTCGGGAGCTTCTTCTGCAGATGGTGTCTCGTTTTCTGCAGACGGAGGCGTTGTTTCAGAAGATTCGCTGGGTGTTTCGGTTACTGGAACCTCGACAGTTTCCGGCCTATCCTCGCTAGGAGCTTCGGATTGTGGCTCAGCAACCGGTTCCTCTGGTCGCGGCGGTTCGGCCGGAGGAGGTGGGGTAGCACCCGAATCGTCTGCTGGCGGGTTCGGGTTGGTAGGATTCTGGTTTTCGTCAGGCATTTTCAAGAATTAATTATTTTGAATTTTAAATTATTTTTCTGATTTTTTCTCATCTTTTTCCTGAGCTGGTTTTTTTTGTCCGCGTTCAATCGCATCGTGGACTTCATTTAAGATCAGCTGAATTGCTTTGACTGCGTCGTCATTTCCTGGGATTGGGTAGTCAATCAGGCTTGGATCGGCGTTGGAGTCACAGACCGCGACAACCGGGATGCCGCATTTTTTAGCTTCGCGGACGGCAAGTTTGTCACGTACAGTATCAAGCACAAAAACTACATCAGGCTTCTTTTCTAAATTTTCGATACCTGAAAGCCAGCTTTCAAGTTTTTCGATCTGCTTTAATTTTTGGGTGCGCTCCTTTTTTAGGTAGCGCGAAAAGGCGGTTTCATCACGCTCTCTCTTGAGGTCACGGAGCTGGCGAATTCGCTCTTTGGTTGTCTTCCAGTTAGTCAGCAGTCCACCGAACCATTTTTCTGTCACGTAGGGGCAGCCCAGTGCTAGGGCCAGATCAGGGAGGCTTTCTAGCGTTTGTTGTTTAGTTGAGACCAATAAAATAGTTTTGCCTTCGCTGGAAGATTTTTCCAAAAAATCCATAGCCGACTGAAGGTAAGCGGCAGTTTTTTCGAGGTCGAAGATATGAATCCCGTTTTTTTCCCCGTACAAAAAAGGCTTCATTTTAGGATTCCATTTTTCGGTCTTGTGTCCGAAGTGGATGCCGGCTACGAGCAACCGGCGGAGATCGTCAGTATTATTCATCCTTTTGGGGTTAGAAATTTTCCGGCTTCACTTCGGGAGGAGTGGCCCGATCTGCCGCAAAAAGTGGGGGGATTTTACGGTAAAAGTTTTTTAGGTGCAAATTTGCTAAACTCTCCCAAGTTAATTTTTTAATCTAAAAACAATGGGAATGCTAGGACAAGTTCGTGATATTTATAAGCTACAGAAACAGGCAAAGCAAATCAAAAAAGAGCTGGCGAATATTCACGTAGAGGCTGAGACAGACGGTGTTTTGGTGACAGTGAATGGTGAGATGGAGGTGATTTCTGTCAAAATTCCCGAAGCAATGAAGTCTCCAGAGAATGCTGAGAAATTAGAGACTGCCCTAGTTTCGGCTTCCAATAAAGCAATTAAAAAAGCCCAGGAGATCGCTGCCGAAAAAATGAAGGGTGTGATGGGGGAGATGCAAGGTTTGATGGGTGGGGGTGCTAATCCGCCTCAGGCACAAAACTAATTTCTTATAATGAAGCCTCGCTGCAAAAAATATCTCCTAAAGTTTGTAGGGATCTGTCTAGTAGCGGTTGCCGCTGTTTTTGTTTACCGACAATTCGTTTATTTTCCGGCGGCTGTCGACAGTGCTGGCAGCAACAAGCTCTCAGTTGATTTTGCGGTCGAGCGAGGTGAGAGCGTGCGGAGCATTGCCTTTCGTCTGGAAGAAATTGGGATAATTCGTGATGACTGGGTGTTAATCAATTACCTGCGACAAAACGACCTTGATACGAAGGTCGAAGCTGGACACTTCAATTTTCACGGCGGTGAAATAGTCGCTGAGGTTGCCGAAACTTTACTTGCCGGACAGACCAAACAGCTTTCTTTTACAGTTTTGGAAGGTTGGAATTCCTCGGAGATTGATACGAAGTTAGCCGCAATGGGGCTAATTCAATCAGGTGATTTCTCAACTTTTGTGCGTGAGGGCGGGGGGACTGCTGGAAATGAGCCGGGTGGTTGGGCGACAGATCGGCCAGTAGCGAGCCTCGAGGGTTACCTCTTCCCGGCGACTTATAAAATTGATCCCTTGAATTTCTCTGTTGATAACCTAGTGGCTCGGATGTTGTCGGCCATGAAGAGTAATTTAAATGAGCTCGGTTTCGATCCGGCGAATTCAGGACACGACTTGCATGCTATTTTGACCATGGCTTCGATCGTTGAGCTCGAAGAGAATTCTGAAGAAAATCGTCCGAAAGTTGCTGATATTCTTTGGCGCAGGCTCGAAAGCGGGTTGGGACTCTATGCTGATTCGACGCTCTTTTATGTATTAGGCCACAAGAAAAATTTAGTTACTGCAGATTTCCAGATTGACTCACCATACAATACGCGCAAATACCGCGACCTGCCGCCGACTCCGATTTGCTCGCCATCGCGCAGTTCATTGAATGCCGCGCTCCATCCTGATCTAAATGAATACTGGTATTACCTCCACGATGCCGAAGGCCAGATTCATTTTGCGCGTACACTTGATGAGCACAATGTAAATAAGGCGGAATACCTGCAGTAACGCTACCAGAATTTTAAGCTGCTGCTCTCTTAGCTATTTGGTCAGCTTCTTCTTTCATGGCTTCTTCAAATTCTACGTCTTCTTTCATCATCGGCCATCTGACTGTTATCCGATCTCCACCCCCTTTAAATATTGGAGCCAAGAATTTGCTTAGAGATTTTTCAGGATACGCAGTTTTGAACTCTAAACCAATCAGTAGAAACAATAGAGCTAAATTAGCCCTGGCTTCAGCTACCAGCTTGTAATTTCCTGCCCTCATTTGTTTTATGATTTCCTCGCCATAGTGCAACGCCTTGATTTGTTCAGGAGTTCGTTCAAACACAGACAGATTATCAATAGCCTGCCTGACTCCCGTAAGGAATAACTCCGGTATTACAGACATGTATTCAACACCCACTTATTTATAGATTAAGTGGGCAATTTTAATATAAATTTATTTTTTGTCAAGCATTACCAGAATTTCAAACTACTAATTTTTTCCAGCAAAATATCAAAACCTCCGGAAATCGAATTGACTACACCCCAAATTTTCCACAAGAAAATAAGGATCAGAATCGAGGCGAGGATTTTCGTGAAATTCAAAATGAAAAACTTCGCTCCACTGGCCCATGGGTTTTTGTGATTTTGCCTTTCGATTTTTCTCAGCACTTCCAAGACCTCGTCGAGCTTCTTTTCGAGCGAGCTTTGCGGTGATTCATCCACGCGCCAATTCTAATTGAATTTATCGTAATCGTGCATAATGAGCTGGGCGTTGATCTGGCGAATCAACTCAAGGACGACACCGACGACGATGATGAGGCCAGCGCCGGAGATTAGGAGCGGCACGGAACCGAAGGATTGGCTAGCGAAAAATTTCGTCAGCAGGATTGGCAAGACCGCTACGAAACCGAGGAAGAGCCCGCCCCAGAGGTTGAGCCGGCTGGAGACTCCGCCTAGGTATTCGGCTGTCTCGCGGCCCGGACGGATGCCAGGGACGAAACCGCCGCGTTTCTGGATGTTCTCGGCAATTTTCTCTGGATCGAAGGTGATCGAAACGTAGAAATAAGTGAAGGCGATGATGAAGAAAAGGTAGAGGATGATATACAGGAATCCAGGCGAAGCGCCGTTGAGGTTAGCAAGAATAAATTCAGCAATGGCTTTGACTGTAGGATTAGCCGAATTTTGGACGAATTGGGCGATGATGGTCGGGAAGGTCACAAGTGAGACAGCAAAGATAATCGGGATCATTCCGGCCTGATTGATGCGAATTGGCAGAGCGGATTGGGCGCCACGCGTACCAGCCCGCGAACCGTAGTTCACCGGAATCTGCCGGGCACCTTCTGTCACCAGTACGACAAAGATTGTCAGAGCGACTGTGACTGCCAAAAGGATTACAAAAGGGATTAGTTTAGATTGGTCGAACTGGGCTATTCCAAGAGTCTGGCCGAGGACGGCCGGAATACCGGAAACAATCGAAGCAAAAATCAAAACAGAAATACCATTCCCGAGGCCTTTTTCCGTCATGATTTCGCCGAGCCACATCAAGAAGATGGTGCCAGCTGAGACAGTCAGCATGATCGGCAGGATGACCGAGAGGTCGGAAATATTTGGGATCAATGATCCGCCAGCGGATTTATTGAGCAGCAAGATCATTCCATAACTCTGCAAAAAAGCGAGCGGGAAAGCCAGCCAGCGGGTGTAGGAATTAATCTTTTGGCGTCCCTGCTCGCCTTCTTTGGATAGCTCTTCGAGCCTGGGGATCACGACTGTCATCAGTTGGATGATGATCGAAGCGTTGATGTACGGCGTGAGGCCCATCAGGACAATCGAAAAATTCTTCAGGCTGCCACCAGTCAAAATCGAAAACACACCGAGT
Source organism: Candidatus Peribacteraceae bacterium (assembly GCA_021734705.1). Lineage (GTDB taxonomy): Bacteria > Patescibacteriota > Gracilibacteria > JAHISY01 > JAHISY01 > JAHISY01. The sequence goes on along the minus strand of JAIPIJ010000024.1, from coordinate 6,841 downwards.
AACTCGTTCTGGTCGAAGAGTCCGGCTAGTGCGGCATGGTCAATGCCGGGGACAGTGATATGCGCGATGACGCGGTAGAGCACTAGAGCGAAAATCGTAAAAAGAATTTTTTTGCGGAGGCCGGGAGCTTGAAAAATTCTTTTGAGGTAGTTCATGGTAACTTGGAACTTAGAACGTAGAGCTTAAAACTTGCTTAAGTTTACTCGTTTTCAGCAGATTTAATATGCTTTGCCTTAACCGGGTTTGCTTTTTTCTTAGTAAGCTCGATTGAGCCGCCGGCTTTTTCGATGGCTGCTTTGGCGGATGCAGAAACTGCATCGACGAAAAAAGTCATCTTTTTGGTCAGTTTGCCGAAGCCGAGGATCTTGATTGGTTTCTTTTTAGAACGAATCAATCCAGCGTCTTTCAAAGTCTCGCGCGAAATCTTATCAATCGTAAGTTCTTCGATCGCAGCTAGGTTAACTGGCTGAAATTCAACACGGTTCACGTTACGAAAACCACCGAGTTTCGGCATGCGCCGTACCAGCGACATCTGTCCGCCTTCGAAAGCTGCCGAAAACTTCGAGCTGCCACCGACGCGTTTCTGTTGGCCTTTGACACCACGGCCACCGAAAGTGTCGCCGATGCCACGGCGGCGGTTGCGATGAGTCGAGCCCTTGCGCGGGCGGAGAGTGTTCTGTTGCATTTGATAATTCTAAAAAATAAGCCGCGCGATTCTACCGAAAAAGATTTACCCGGGCAAATCGAAATGGAGTTCCAGAAATAAAATTTGACTAGCGAATTTGACTAGCGAAAATTTTTTAGGTAAAAAGCGCTACTTAATTTTTAAAAATGGCTGACGCTGCTCGAGGATCTCCGACATCGGAAATAGATTCGGTGACCAAAGATCAAATTCGATTTAACAAAACTGGTGAAAAGCGAACATTCGACGATACAGAAATAGAATTTTTCGAAACTGAAGGTAGAATTACTACATTTTTCAATAAAAATAAAATAAATGTGATTTTTATTATTGGAGGCAAAATAAAAATAGTGAGGAATGGGGGAATCATTATCGTTGGTCCTCGCCGAATTCCGTTTCGAGTTATTTGTAATTTCGTCGAAAATTCGGGAACGGTTGCGTCTGTAAATTTGATTAAATCCGAATCGCCAGTCAGATGTTTTCTCCGCGCGATTGGTAAATAAATTCTGATTAGCGATTAATTTTTCGTCTTCAGTTTTTCTAAAATAGCCTCGGTAAACGCTTCTCCAGCCGCCGGCCCATTGGCTGTGATAATTTGTCCATCGAATTCAACAGGGTATCTTGGAAGAATTACTGCCATTTTTGCTTATCCCTTTGCGTTTTTAGCGCGAACCATATCAGCAAATTTTTGTGGCGTGAGGATGATTTTGCCATCACGATCTACTACAGGAATATATACGCCACGATCAACAACTTTTTGCATTATGTCTTCTATGTTTTCTCCAGCGACTATAGCGTCAATTTCTGTGGAGGGGACACCTGTTCGTAAATCGGCATGACCATGATCACGGCCGCGTGTCCCAATACCATAAACTTCATATTGATTACTGTTTGGTGAATATTTAGAAGCATATCCCACGTCTTCTGTGAAATTTAATTGCCCACGGTTGCGTACCACGATATATACTGGACCGTATGGACTTGCTGCTGAGTTCTTAATTGCCTCAGAGAGAGGAACATCAACCATGTCGTGTACTTTCGAAGCTCTTGCAAAATCAAGGCCAAATGGTGTTTTGTCGGCAGCATCATCTCCAAGGCTTGATCTGCCGGAATAATATTCACCAGATTTGAATCCTTGATCGAGATTTGATGACCAGTTTTTATCTCCCCGCACTAAATCACCTTCATGAAGCTGTAGTCTTTTACCCTTGCCGATAAGTTGGTTAGCAAAATCGACGTTACGCGCATGAGCAGTCTGTCTGGCTACATCCATCGCTTTGATGGCACTACTAACGTTGTCGTATCCAGCTGGTTTCAAAAGCATTTCGGCAATTCGGTCGACTGGGTGTTGGCCTCGCGGTACTCGTAGCAGAGTTAGCATGTTTTCGTAGCGATCTCCTAAGTCCATTTCAGTTCTATTTGGTAGTAGGGGCGATTTTTTAGCAAGTGGCGACGTTAAATATACGCCTTCGAGCTGTTCAACATATTTTTGAAATTTGGCGGCCTCTGCTGGGGTTAATGATTTTACGCTTACAACTCCAGTATTTGGGAAATTTTCTTTCACCCTTTGCAAAGAAGTTAGATATTCACGGAAAGAATTATCGCCAGACTGGACGGCAATTCGTATCAAATCTCCTTCAACTACCATATATCTTTGTTCAGGAGAAAGTTTTTTCAGGTAAGGGCTTGATGCTCGACCATTGATAAAATCATCCATCCTTTCTGGATTGTAGTAATTTTGAAATTTTAAGAAAGTTTCTTGTGGTTTAGAAATTCCTGGTGGAGTGTTAAAGTCTTCTAAAAGATCAGTATCCAAGAGTTTATTTGCCCAACCTTCTAATGACACGTCAGATAATTCAACATGACTTTCGCTTAAGAATTTCTTCACAATTTTGGCATGCTCTTCTGATCGTTCGGCATATTTAGTTAAATTTTTTGCGCCAGCTTCACATGCGATTCTTCCACGACTGCCAAACTCTTCTCTATTTTTAAATTTTTCAGATAAACGTCCTAAAGACGCTTGGATATCTTCTATTAAGGTTACATGGCGTTGTCGCGAAGATTCTTCCAGGTCCTTTATAAGTTGCTGATAGCGCGCATCAGAATGTATTAACGCTTCTCTTCTCGCTGTTCTAGCAACCTCGGCTTGCTCTTCTTGTAATATTCTTCGCGCTTGGGATTCTTTTTGCAGCTTTTGGGATAGTTCGGACCCAGTCATAGGTTTTCCATTTTCGATTTTTGCTAACGACCCTTTTACGTCGACAAGAGTATCATGTGCCACAATACGTCTTCTTTCCATGCTTATGTCGGCATCATTATATTTGCTAAACAATCCTTCCATGGAATCATTTCCATTAGACAGTCCTAAGTCTCGTCGCGAAAAAGTGAGGTCAGTATAAGAGGTTATCTTGCCGCTACTATCTGTTGAGAAAGATAAACGATATCTATTGTTTCCCGTCGCATCAGAGTTAATTACCCAGCCAATTTCCCCATTAGAATAATCAATTCTGGTAATTTCCATAGATGTACCGTCTTTTACTATGCTTAGCTGTTTTCTGCCGTCTACTCCAGCATCGGGTAAAATACGCCCAAGTTCATTCTTGATGTCGCTTACAAAGGCATTCATCTGTTCAAGCGAAACATGCCCAATGCGTTTATCAATCTGGGCTAGACACTCTTCCCTTGTCAGTTGTGGTTTTGTCTCATGAACTCTTTTATTTCTTGGTTCAAGGACTTCAGTCGGTTTTTTGACTGGCTTGCTCGCGAGGGAATCATCTAGCCCTAGTTCTGTCAGAATGCGCTGTGAAGAAATGCCTTCGACTTGCTTTCTGAGCTCTGCTATCTCAATAGGCAGGCGCATGTGAGCGGAGGCGTTTAGAGATCTGTTTACATCAGCAAGCGCTTGATCAACGCCTATCCAGTCATTTTGCTTAGCAAAATCACGTGCCTGGTCTAATCTTGCATCAATAATTTTTTGGTACCCTTCAGTAGCAGCCTTGTTAAGATTACGCTTCAGTAAAGTAACATCAACATTGCTGCCCTTCAATAATTCAATCTGACCGTAAGCTTCTTCAAGTGCATGCGAAAAGGCTTGCAAATCCACGGCCTCTGCCATTTCTTGAGCGTTTTTTATCGAATTCCCAATTGCTGTTTGAGTTTCTTCGTGCCATTTATTAAGGTCGACTTTCGCAGAAGATGTGTTGTCTGAATTTTTTGCTTTTGGTCCAGCAATTTCCATCACATCAGGTTCCCTGGGGCCAGCTCGGTAGTTTGATGGCGTTACGTCGCTATTTACTGCCATTCTCACATCAGTCACTCGTTGATCTGGCAGATTGGTAGTGGACCTCTCGCGCACGATCCGACCAGCGCCCTTCATAGCCCCCTCCATTACCAAATTACCTGGCATATTGACTAAGTTGTCAGCCCTTTGAAGGGCTGATTGAGTTTTGCCAGCCACCTTTTCCATCTTGTTAGCCATATTTGCGAGCCGACTGCCTTTTCGAGTGACCATACCTGCGGCGCGTGCTCCCATGCGTGCCACCCCCGCCCCACCAGCTATCATTCCCAGAAGTGAAGTTATTGCTTGCACCACGCTCTGAGCTGTCCATTCACTGGGTGAGCCTATACCATCTATGATATGTTTAGCGGCGTCTATACCCTGCTCACTACTTAGCATGTGTAATAGTCCGATTAGCGGATGAGCCTCTGTCATCGCTTGTAACTTCATAGCATATTCAGGATTTTCGGCATTGGTAGTGTTCATTTCTATGTTGACTACACCACCGACAGGACTGCGCGAACTTCCCTTAATATTCTTAGTATCAACCGAGCCGGCACGAAAGCGATAATATAAATATTGAGGTATCGTTCCGATTGCCATCGGCAAATCAGCCAATAAAAGCAGAGTATCTTCGACCATTTGTGGTGCCTCATGCGCAAGTGAATAGGCAACTCCTTTCATAAATTCTCCAGCACCTGCGTTCCATTTCACGTTTAGTAATTTTTCCCGGTCTTCCGGAGCAAGGTCACCAAGTTCGCCAACTTTATCTGATAACCAGTCGCTTGCACTACGTCCACCGCCAGTTAGGCCTTCAAGTTGTTTTTTCGCCGAAAATCGGTTGATATCATCCTCAATATCTTTTTGGACGTCTATAAAATCGTTAAAATCCTTGAGTGCAATTATTTCCCCGATTGCTTTATTAAGAGCATCAGTAAATTTTTTGAATTCAAATTCGCTTAAGCCTTCTTTACCGTCAATGTCGAATTCTCCTGCATTAAAACGATCGAGAGAACCTTTGTTATCGCTGAAGGCCGCCTTGAATATAAATTCTTTGGTCTCTTTCTTTAATCTAGATTTGCGGCTAATGCTGATTGGCGCTGCCTCAATTTTTAAATGAGCTTTCGGAAGTAATTTCGTTTCTGCTTCGCGTGCTATATCTTGAGGATTTTTTTGTTTTTCTGGCGCAGGTTTTGAATCTTCCTGCATCTCAGGATTTCGAGCGCGAATCTGATTTTGTATTTCCAAACTCGACATCTTAGTTTTTAGGCCTCGGCAATTTCTTGCATCAATTTGCCCATTTTCTTATCCTCCAGATTATTTTCTTCAGACTCTTCTGACATCGTGGCAGATCGAAGACGACTACTTATAAAGTTAGTTAGATCTGTAGGGAATGTAGGGTATCTCTCAGCGGCTTTTTGTAATAGAAAGCTGTTTGCATTTTCGGAAAGGTCTATAAGTTTTGAGATGGCTTCTTGTTTGGACTGTGAAAAAGTATCCCAGCCATTAATTAGCTTATCCACAATATCTGGATTTAGAACAGTGCTTGCTCGTAGTTTCGTGATTTTGTCGGGTGAAATTGGCATAGAATTTTCAATTTTCAAATCTAAACTTTTTACCATATAAATGGTAAAAAGTAAATAAAAACCTTCCAGACAAAATCAGCCTTTTTTGGATTTATTAAAGTTTATCCAAGATACTTTCTGCAAACTCCTCACCTGCTTCAGGCCCATTAGCAGTGATAATCTTGCCATCAACTTCGACCGGATTTTTAGAGAGAATTGCACCTTTTTCGGTTAGAAATTTCTCATAATTTTCATCTGGGAAGACGGTTGCAGCTCTGCCATCTAGTACTCCCGCCGCGGCTAGGATCGTCGGCGCGGCGCAAATTGCGGCGAGAATTTTGCCGCTGGCGACAGCTTTTTGGGCGAGTAGTAGTGCGGCTGGATCATCACGAAAAGTTTGTGATCCTGGACCGCCAACGAAAATTATCACGTCAAAATCTTCGGCATTGACTTGATTTAAGCCAATCACGGCTTCCGCTTCGCCGCCGAGTTTCCCGTGGCAAGTTCCCGCTTCACGGGAAGCGATCGTAGTCGTGACACCGTTTTTTTCAAGAACTTCTTGAGGTACAAAAAGTTCTTCATCACGGAAATTTTCCGGAGCGATAATGAAAAGCGCGTGTTTCACGAGTTATTTTCTGGCGGGGACTTTGGAATTGGCTTTCGCTGCCTCGACAAGTTTTTCGAAGGTCTTTGGCTCGTTGATCGCGAGTTCGCTCAAATTCTTGCGATTCACAGAAATTTTGGATTTTGTTAGCCCGTCAATGAAACGCGAATAAGTCAGGCCGGCGGCGCGGACAGCGGCATTGAGGCGCTGAATCCAAAGTGCGCGGTAAGTGCGTTTCTTGAGCTTGCGGCCAATGTAGGCGTGTTTGCCAGCTTTTAGATTGGCCTGTTTCGCGACGCGAAAAGTGGTGCGTTGGCGTCCCCGATAGCCCTTGGTCGATTTCAGGACTTTCTTGTGGCGGGCGCGGGTAGTGGTACCTCCTTTGACTCTCATTTTTTAAGGGTTAGATATTGTAGGCGCGATCATGTGATCGCGCTTTCTTTTATAAATTTGGCAGCAATCGTGCTACGCGCTTGGCATCGCCCTTCGCAATAATTTTTGGCTTATTGGCGAGTTTTTTCTGAGCTTTGGATTTCTGCATGAGTAGATGTCCACGGCCAGCCTTACGGCCGACGATCTTACCGGTTCCGGTTTTGCGAAACCTTTTGGCGGCGGACTTATTCGTTTTCAGTTTCATTTTCGGGAGAGTTAGAAATTTTCTTTTTTTCCGGTTTGAGAATCATAATCAGCTGGCGTCCCATTTTCTTCGGCAG
>JAIPIJ010000023.1 GCA_021734705.1 Candidatus Peribacteraceae bacterium | reverse complement strand
TTGCAATTTTGTCAGGCTGATTTCAAAATTACGACTAAATTTAATTCAATAAAAATGGCTCTTGAGTTACCGGAAGGTTTTGCAGAGATGTCGCCGCATGATAAAGCTAGGTTTGTTGCGGCAAGCAAATCTCATCTTCCTCAAAATTGCAGAGAAGCGGCTAGCAAAGCTTTGAAAATTTTAAAGAATGTCGCCAGAGGAGAACATAGGGGTGACGATAGGCACTTAGTTGAGATTCAACAAATTTTAGAGCAGTTTGATATGCGCTGCCAGCTAACAGAAGATGGTATCAGGAGGGTTATTGCTACACATCTTGGTGAAGACGTAGTTAATAAGGAGCTCGGTGGTTTGAAGTTTAGGGTTAGAGGTCAGATAGGAGCTCTTTGAGATTATCTCCATCTAAAATGGTAAAATCTCCGGGTTAAAAATTTATGGAGCATAAGTTTAAGGCCTCGATTTTACGGCGCTTGCGCCGGCGTGAGGGTGAGCAAGCCGCGGCTGGGAAATGGAAAAGGCGGGGATTGCTGCTCGCGGGCCTTTTGGTAGTGTTGTGGTTTATGCGGGTTTGGATTGTGCTCTTTATCTTGCAGATCGGGCAATTTGTTTTCACACCGATTTTGCCGGATGTCGATGATGTCGATGCGCTGTTTGCTTCGCAATCTACCATCATTTATGACCGTGAAGGGAGCGAGCTTTATACGATCCACGGGGATGAAAACCGCTTTGAGATTCCTTTCGAAAAAATGCCGCAGACGGTCAAAGACGCGACGATTGCGGCTGAGGATGACAAGTTTTATTCGCACCCTGGTTTCGACGTGGACGGCATCACTCGAGCGGTCCTGGGCGAGCTGGGGGTTGGGCACTTCATCGGCGGTGGTTCGACGATTACTCAGCAGTTTGTCAAAAATGCCTATCTCTCTCCGGAGCGGACTTACTGGCGCAAGTTGCAGGAATTGATGCTCGCTCTGAAACTGGAAAATCACTTTACCAAAGATGAGATTTTGGAAATGTACCTCAATCGGATTCCCTACGGCAGTAATGCTTACGGGATTCAGGCTGGCGCGCAGACTTTTTTCAATAAAAACGCTGAGGATTTGACTCTGGCTGAATCGGTTGTGTTGGCCGCATTGCCGCAAGCGCCTTCGCGTTATTCGCCCTACGGGCAAAATCGGGATCTCTTGATGGGCAGTTGCAGCAAGACTGAGATTGTCGAGGATACTGAAGACGCTGAAGCTGAGCCAACTGAGCTGGCCGTGCCTTGCGAATCAATTGACGATCCAGACTACACGATTGGGCGCAAGGATTACGTTTTGCAGCGGATGCTGGCTTTGGATTTTATTTCACAGGCTGAATTTGACGCGGCTTGGGAGGAATCAAATAATCTGAAATTTGAATCCTACCGCGAGTCAATCCGAGCACCACATTTCGTCTTCTATGTGCGCGACATCCTCGAAGAGGAATTTGGCAAAGATGTAGTCGAGCGCGGTGGTCTGCGGGTTTTCACCACACTGGATCCGGAACTGCAGTCGAAGGCCGAGGAGGTGATCGCAGCCCAGTTTCCGGCAACGGAAAATGAAGACGGTTCAGTCGATTGGGGCGCGAACCGTTTCGATGCGACTAACGGATCTCTGTTGGCGATTGATAATGAAACTGGCCAGATCATAGCTATGGTTGGTTCGCGGGATTATTTCGAAGAGCTTGATGATGCTGGAATCGGCAATGATGGTGCGACCAACTTGACTACGCGTCCGCGCCAGCCGGGTTCGAGCTTCAAGCCGATTGCCTACGCCACTGGACTCAAGCGGGGTTATACACCGGCTTCGGTCTTCTGGGACGTGGAGACGAATTTTGGCAAAGGCACAGACGAGTACACACCGAAAAATTTTGACGGTAGCTTTCTCGGGCCATTATCAATGCGCCGCGCGCTGGACTACTCGCGCAATATTCCGGCAGTCAAGATGGCGATCCTCGTGGGTGAGTTGGCGATTGCCCAGACTGCGCACGATCTAGGAATTACCAGCGTCAAGATGGATGAGCGCTATGGGCCAACGATCGCGCTGGGTGCCGCCGAGGTGCCGATGATTGAAATGGTGCACGCTTACTCGGTTTTTGCGAATGGCGGTGAGCTGGTTGAATTCACGCCGATTCTCAAAATCACCGACTCACGCGGAAACCTGATTGAAGAATTTGAGGAGGCGCAGAAAACTGAAGTTTTGGATTCGGGGGTCGCTTACTTGATGGCAAATATCCTTTCCGATGCGTCTGCCCGACCGGAAAGCTGGAATTACTTCCTCAATCTCGATCGGCCCAACGGCGCCAAGACCGGTACAGCAAATAAAAAAATTAGTGAAGAAGTGATTTTGCCGGGTGATGTTTGGACGATTGGTTTCACGCCGCAGATTACGGCCGCAGCCTGGATGGGCAATAATGACGGTTCACCGATGAATGTCAGTGGTACAGGGCTGGCTTCGGCCTCGCCGATTTGGAAGGCTTTCATGGATTATGCGCACACTGATCTGCCAGTCAAGAATTTCAAGATTCCAGAGGGGATCGTCCAGCGCTCGGTCTCTAGAATAACCGGCAAGCTGGCTTCGGCGACTACTCCGGTGGACCAGATCGTCGTCGAGACATTCCTCGATACTGATGCGCCGATTGAAGTTGATGACGCTTTTGTCGAAGTAGCTATCGATATTGTGAGCAATAAATTACCAAGCTCACTAACTCCAGAGTCAGCTATCGAGCTACGCAAATTCGTCAATCTGCATTCTGAGCGGCCCTACGATCCAGAGTGGGAAAAACCAGTGCGTGAGTGGATCGAACAAAACTATGGCGAGGATACTGAGCTAGAACTTCCACCAACCGAAGTTGACGATGTTCACACGACTGAAACTGCTAAACATAAGCCGACAGTCACAATCGTTTCGCCGATTTCTGGTTCGACAGTCCAAAAATCCAGCGTTGGTGTCTGGGTTGACACCGAAGCGGAGCACGAGGTTGAAAAGGTTGAATACTATCGTGATGGGGAACTAGTCGCGACAGCGACCGCTGATCCATGGAAAGGTGTGATCCCGATTAGTAAGCGCTTAGCTGACGGAAAAAAAGTGATGATTACGGCAAAGATTTTTGACAAGCTGTATTACACTGCGACATCGACGGTCGAAGTAACCGTCGGCGAAGATACCCAAATCCCGACAGTGCGCATTAGCTCTCCGGATGCGGCGGAACAGGTCGCCCGCGGGACTACTCTACTGGTCCGGGCGGATGCTTACGATGCTGGTGGAGATATCGAAAAAGTCGAGTTTTATCTCGACGGATCCCGGATATCCGAGATGACCTATCCGCCTTATGAGTTACCGATCGTGATTGATTCCAGCCTGCGGATTGGCGAACATACGTTACGGGTCGAAGCGACCGATATGACTGGCCGCAGTGTCTCAGAATCAGTTGATTTTGAAGTTGTCGAGGGCAGTGGGGTAGTCGAGGACTTTGCAATTGTCTTTCCGGTAGACGGCGCGACAGTGTCAGCGGCGAAAACTTCTATTGAAGTCATTGCTCAAATCAATCAAGCAAAATTTGTTCCGGCTGAAGTTGATTTCATAGCCCGCAATCTCGCGACTGGCGACCGCAAAATTTTTGCTGAAGTTGAGAATCCTGGTAGCCAAAGTTTTACAGTTACCTGGAGGGACCTCACCGCTGGAGAATACGAAATTTACTTCAAGGCGCGTGATGCCGATGGTAAAACCATCATTTCTGGGCGTAACACAATCGAAATAAAATAACTTTATTTTTGGGGAAATTCTGCTAGAATTGAGTTCTCCAAAGTCATTTCTTATGCCTGCTAAAAAAGTTAAACGCGTTGCTTTCATAGGTCGTTTTCAGCCTTTTCACCGAGGGCATCTTTCGGTTATCGAAGACCTACTACCGAAATTTGACCAAGTTTTGGTGGTGGTTGGTTCGAGCGACAAATTCCGCACGCCAGAAAATCCCTTCACGGTCGGTGAGCGCCACGCGATGGTCAAAGAAACTCTCGAAGATCTCGGTGTGAAGCCAGACAAATTTAAAGTTGTGCCGCTGCCGGATATTGATGACGACGAGAAATGGGTCAAGCACGTGGTCAAAACCTGCCCGGATTTTGAAGTGGTCGCGATTACCGAAAATCCGCGTGTTGAGAAATTATTCAAAAAAGACGGTAAAAAGAAAATCATCAAACCGAAGAAAAAGTACGCGATCTCAGCGACAGTCGTGCGGGAGGAAATTGCGAAAGGTTCCGATTTACAAAAATATTTACCGCAGCCAGTCATCTCTTTCCTGCAAAAGATTGGCGCGGCGCGCAAGATCATCGATATCGAAGAGGAGCTGAAGAACGCAGAGAACGTCGAGGAAGCGTAGAGCAGCAGTTGAGGCAATTCATGAACCTGCCTGCCGGCAGGTTGCCTTTACGACTTTCGTAGTGCCTGTTCGAAGTCGGCTTTGATGTCGGCGATATTTTCGAGTCCCACCGAGACGCGAATCGTTTCCGGTTTGATTCCCGCAGCCCGCAACGCAGCCGGAGAAGATTGCGAGTGAGTCGTCGAAGCCGGATGGATCACGAGCGTTTTGGCGTCGCCGACGTTGGCGAGGTGGCTGGCGAGTCCAACGCTTTCGATAAATTTTTTACCGGCAGTTTTGCCTTTCTTCAGGCCGAAAGTGAAGACCGAGCCGAAGCCCCCTTGGAAATATTTGCGCGCGTTCTTGTGCGACGGATGTTTGGGCAGTCCGACGAAATCAACCCAAGCGACTTTCGGATGTTTGGCGAGGAATTTCGCGAGTTTCAGAGCATTTTCCGAATGTTTCTGAATCCGTAGACCCAGCGTCTCGACGCCGATCAAAAACTGCCAGGCGTTGAAAGGGGAGAGGCAGGCGCCGAGATTCCTGAGGCCGTCTACGCGCGCCTTCATCGCGAAAGCCGTCTTGCCGAGAGTAGCGAATTTCAGATTGTGGTAGCTCGGATCGGGTGCGGAGAACTGCGGATTGGCCTTCCAGTCGAAATTGCCGCCATCGACAAGGATTCCGCCGATGGAGGTGCCGTGGCCGCCGATCCATTTCGTGAGTGAATGGATTACGACGTTCGCGCCGAATTTAACCGGCTGGCAGATTAGCGGTGCAAAAGTGTTGTCCACGACAATCGGGACTTTGGCCTGCTTAGCGACTTTGGCGATTGCCCTGAAATCCAAAACTTCTCCAGCCGGATTACCAATCGTTTCGAAATAAATCGCGCGGGTATTTGGCCGAAGTAGCTTTTTTACTTTAGCCGCATCCAATTTTTCCACGATCTCAACCTCGATACCGAGCTTCGGCAGAGTGTAGCGGAAAAGCGTTTCTGTGCCACCGTAAAGTGCGCTGGCTGAGATGATGTGGTCGCCAGCTTTGGCGAGCGTCAGGATTGCCAGCGAAATCGCCGCCATGCCGCTCGCGGTCGCGACAGCAGCCGAACCGCCTTCGAGCGCAGCGATGCGCTCTTCGAGTACGGCAGTCGTCGGATTACCCATGCGGGTATAAATGTTGCCGGCTTTCTTCAGCGCGAAGAGATCAGCCGCGTCTTTCGTCGAAGCGAAGTCGAAACTAGCTGTCTGGTAAATCGGTGTCGCGCAGGCGTTGGCGGCGTTTTTCGTGCGGCCCGCGTGGATGGCGAGGGTTTCGGGATGTAGATTCTGCTTTGGAGGCATGTTGGGGATGATTAGGTGGTTCAATTTTTAATTTCCAATTTTTAATTTTCTAAAATTTGGAAATTATTTAGAAATTGGTAATTGAGTTAGCGGATAGCAGAAAGGTCGAATGGTGTTTCTTGGTAGACGTAGTAATTCAGCCAGTTACTGAATAGCAAAGTCGTGTGGGCCTGCCAACGCATCTTGGGTTTGCCGCGTTCGTCGAAGTAGTTCTCGGGCTTCGGGAAATTTGGATCTTTCGCACGGTCGCGTTCGTACTCGCGGAGCAGCGTGTCGCGGTCGTACTCAGGATGGTTGAAGGCGAAAATCTGGTGGCGCTTCTTATTCCGCACGAGATAAACCCCAGCTTCCTTCGAATCTGCCAAGACTTCTAGCTCGGGTACTTTCTTGAGATCCTCTGCGCGAGTCTCGGTATTGCGGCTGACGGGTACCCAGAAATTTTCGTCGAAGCCGCGCAGGAGGATAGCGTTACGCTTCCGAACTTTGTGCAGATAGACGCCAAATTTTTTCTGCGGCAGGACGTGTTTCGGAACTTTGTGGAAGTGCTGCAAGGCCGCCTGTGCGCCCCAGCAGATGAAGAAAGTCGAATAAACGTGCGTGAGGCTCCAATCGAAAATTTTTCGCAGCTCATCCCAATACTTCACCGCTCGCCAGTCGAGTAGCTCTACCGGTGCACCGGTCACGACGAGCCCGTCGAATTTCCTAGATTTCACATCGTCGAAAGTCTGGTAAAAATTCACCAAATGTTTTTCGGAAATATGCTTCGGCCGGTAGCTTTCCGTGGTGAGGAAAGTGAGATTGACCTGCAGGGGAGTGTTTCCCAGTACGCGGGCGAGCTGGGTCTCGGTCTCGACTTTCGTCGGCATGAGGTTCAAGATCGCGATCTCGAGCGGCCGAATATCCTGCTTGGCGGCGCGTTTTTCCGGCATTACGAAAATATTCTCGCGTTCGAGTGATTTTTTCGCCGGGAGTCGGTCAGGAATTTTGATTGGCATAGTGGAGTTGCTGGTTACTAGTTTCTAGTTACTGGTGATAATTTTCAATTTCTAATTTTTAAACTTCTGTTATCTTTGTTAAATGAAAAACCTCTCGTCTTGAGAGGCTGCTATTTTCCACGCACGAAAAGCAACCCCTCTACGAGAGTTGCATCATTTCGATAGCGCGGAAGGATTTTGTCATCGTGGAAATTATAGCGCTTTTTGTGGTAAAAGCAAGTATTTTCAAGCATTCTGCTTTTTGGCTGCCGTCTTGCCCAAGGCTTCCTTTATTGTCTCTCGGGTTTCCTCTATTGATTTTATTAATTTTTGAATTGCTTTGGAAAACTCAGGGAGGCTAGTTTCAATTTTTCGTAAAGCGCTAAATAAAGTTTGCACATTAACGATTCCATTAGTGCCGACCTTTCTGATTGCATCCACTTCTTCAGTATTTAAACCAAGCTTTTTAATGTGGCTGCGATATTGAATACGATATTCAACTAAGCTGTATATTTCCAATCTTAAGCCAGCCAGCTGATCTGCTTTGAAGTCTAGAACATCTTGTGAGCATGAGGGAGAATTAGGCACTTAAACTTTTAAAGGTTTGGATTGTATAATTCTTAGAAATTTTTACAAGCCTTTTGTGATATTTAGCGTGTTAAAATCTATTCCGCTCCTTGAGGTCTCGGCTCAAATCGGAAGGGGTATTGGTGACACAGCGCTCTCGTTCAACGCTTCTCCGTCGAGAAGGCCGTAACTAAAGGTTGCGCAGCGGACAATACTGTTTCCAGCTTGGTTTAATTCTTTTGCCGCCGGGATTTCGAGCGGGTGTTTTTTATTATTTAAACTCATCTGCCATGGAAACCTACTTTCTCGCTGCCGCGATTTTGCTCGCCTTCGGCGCATTCGCTTTTTTCGTGCACCGGAAATTCTCGGAATTACAAAAGCCGAGTGATGACAATTCACAAAAACTCATGCTCGACGTGATCGAGAATCTGCGGAAGGAAATCAACCACCAAGGCGGGGAGTCGCGCAAGGAAACGATGAAGACGCTGGAGCTGCTCGAAAGTAAGTTCGCCAATCTCAATCAATCCGTCGATAGCAAATTAGCTGAAAATACCAAGAGTTTGAGTGAGCGGCTTGATAACGCGGCGAAAGTAATCGGGGCGGTGAAGGGCGAGCTCGGCAAGATGTCCGAGATTCGCGGTTCGGTCGAAAGCCTTACCAACTTCCTCAAGCATTCCAAACGCCGGGGGAATCTCGGTGAAGAAGGCCTGAAAGAAATGCTCGCGGAGGCGTTGCCGCAGGAGAAGTGGAAGCTGCAGTATCAGTTCTCATCGGGTGAAGCGGTTGATGCGGTGATCGAGACCAAGAACGGCGTAATCCCGGTCGATTCGAAATTTCCGCTCGAGAATTTCGACAAGATGCGCAACAGCAACGACGACAAAGCCGCGGAGACTTTTCGCAAGGAATTCGGGCGCGACGTGAAGAAGCACATCGATGCCATCGCGAAAAAATATATCAAACCGGAAGAAGGCACGACGGACTTCGCGGTGATGTACCTCCCGGCGGAATCGATCTACAACGAAGCGAGCGAGAATGCTGAAATTTCCAAATACGCGCGTTCCAAAAACGTCCAGCTCGTCTCGCCGAACTCCTTCTTCTACTTCCTGCGTGTCGTCCTGATTGCCTTCCAGTCCGAGAAATTCGAAGAAAATGCCAAGAAGGTCTTGAGTCTGATCGCGGGGGTCAAGACGGAAGCCGGCAAATTCGGCTCGACTCTGGAGCTAACCGCCAAGCACCTCAATAACGCCAAGAAGAATATGGATGAAACGATCTCGGGTTATCAGAAGCTGGAGACGAAGATTGAGCGGGTCGGGGAGTATTCGGATGCGGTGCCGTTGGCGGAGGTTCGAGAGGAGTCAAAAAACGGGGAGGAGAAATTGCCGCTGGAGTGATTTAGTTGACAATAGGTTGACAATTAGATAAACTTTAGTTGACAATTGGTTGTCAATGAATACAAAGGACAAAATTCTCGTGCTGGCGAAAAAACAGGGTCGCATCACGGCTGCTGGGATTTTGCGGCAGTTTGATTTTTCACGACAGTATCTTGGGCGAATTTTGAAAGAATTAGTTGATGCGGGCCAGTTGGTTAAGGTTGGCACGACACGCTCAGCCTTCTATGCATCACCAGATTTTCTGAAAAAAAATCGAATTGTTTTGCCAAATCACTTTTCCAAGACTTTTAAAAATATTGGCCTGGAAGAGCACAAAGTCCTTGATCAAATCGAGACTGCGCTACCGCTGCTGCGAAAATTACCGGACAACATTCACAGCATTTTTACCTACGCATTTTCCGAAATGCTTAATAATGCGATTGAGCATTCGCAATCTAAAACTATCAAAGTCGAGGTTTTGATCGAAAATCAAGAATTATTTTTCTCCATCGCAGATTCCGGCATCGGCGTTTTTCGCAACATCCAGCAAAAAAGAAAATTGGAAAACGAACTGGCCGCGATTCAGGATCTCTTGAAGGGCAAGACGACGACCATGCCGAAGTCGCATTCAGGCGAGGGCATATTTTTTACTTCCAAAGTCGCCAGCCTTTTTATACTGAATAGTTTTGGTTATAAGCTGCACATCAATAATAAGGTTGACGATATTTTTGTTAGTAAGACAAATAGGCTCAATAAGGGAACCCTGGTGACATTCCGCCTGTCTGGAAAATCCAAGTTGCACTTGAACGATGTTTTCAAAAAATATACGAATTTAAGCAATAAAGGTGACTTTGGTTTTGATAAAACTGAAATTCAAGTCAAGCTTTACACAATTTCCGGGGTTCATATCTCGCGTTCCCAAGCGCGGCGGGTTTTGGCTGGTTTAGAGAAATTCAAAGTGGTTCTCTTTGATTTTGATAAAGTGCCGATGGTTGGCCAAGCCTTTGCCGATGAAATTTTTCGCGTTTTCCATGAAAAAAATCCGCAGATTCGACTGGAGACTACTAATATGAACGAGGCTGTGGAATTTATGGTGAAACGGGCCAAGCGGCTACACTAGTTGGGGAGTACTCCGACGCTGTGCCGTTGGCGGAGGTTGAGGATGAAAAAGAGGAGGAAAAATTACCGATAGAATGATTTGACAAATATCTATTTTTATTTAAAATTAGAGCTTAATTTTTTAATTATGCCTGATAACGAATTTTTTGAAATACCAGCGGTAGTCTGTGTTGATGAAAAAACTGGAGAAAAAGCAGAAGTAATTGTTCAAGTTCGACGTGCGGTTTTTGTGCGTTTGGCTGAAATACAATCGTCGCATCCTGTTTTGAGTCAAAGAGATCCAACGAAAATGGGTCTTTCTATGGATTTAGATCCAGAGGTAGTAAAAGGTCTTCTTGATGAATGTGGCGTTGACTATAAGCCGAAACCAGGAGATCCAGAGGCTGTAGTTGGCGGTATGAAACTTGATGATCCTATTGAGCCAACAGAATTTGATGTTGGCAGGGTTAATTATTTAGTTAAAGAAGTTATTAATCCAAAGATAGCCTCAATGTCTCAGCATAAGCGTAATGATTTTTGGATTCGATTAAATGGTGCACACGAATTTATGAAAGCAAAATCTCTGAATGATGCTCAAATTGTCTTATTGAGAAAGGCATATCCAGACTGGGAGATTGGTAACCATTACAGTAAAGATGGCGCTAGCTTACATTTTGTAGCTAAAAATCAAGTACCAGAGCCACCCAAACCACCGCAACAGCAGCTCCCTGATGGCGTGAGAATTGGTGACAAAATTTAGCATTAGACTATCTGATGCTGTGCCGTTGGCGGAGGTTGAGGAAGAGAAAGGAGGAGAAAAATTGCCGTTGGAATAGAAAAATCGAGCTTGATTTAATTTCGATTTAGTTTCTTAGTTATTTGTTTTTAACTTTAGAGGCAATAAAATAAGGGTTGCTTTAAATTTAAAATAGATGCCAGATCAGACCAAAAATAAACTTTCCATTTATCTATTGAAGGAGGGTTATGAAAACCTAGGAGAGGTATTCAAGTCAGTTGATGAATTAAAAGTTGAAGAGATTTCTGATTTTGGAATTATTTTCTATGGAGAATCCCATATTTCTAAGCCGAGCTGGGTAGACAATTTCTATTCTAATTTTTTTGATAATGAAGATTCAGAAGCTGATAATACGGCCCGATTAAAGCTATTTAACGCTAGCTCCAAGGCAGTGTTTTTAGCCAGAGCTGGTGGTAGAAAGTTTGCTGTAACTTTCGGTTATGGTCATACATTATTGAGGCCAGGGTCCTGGGATGAACGTTTTGGATTAAAGGTAGCACTAAGCGTTGTTAAAAAGTTGAAAGCCATAGATAAGCAAACTATTTCTGCGAATCCAAAACAATCTGTAGAGCAAATATCCCGAGATAGTGAGTGGCAAGATTTTGGTATAGATATTGAACAAGATTTAATACAGGGTGTTAGAGGAAAGACAAAAATTGGTTGCGAAGATTTTGGCAAGATGGTGACAGGCAAGGATGCCTTGTCGTTAAGTGTAAGTATTAATGTTTCTAATATAAAAGTTTTTTTAAGACGCTGTTTAGAAAAATATCAAAGCGATGATTATAAAGAAGATTTTGAGTGGATTGATCAGATAGCGGAAATAAGGGATCCTGATAAGATAGGGAGATTGAATGATCAATTACTGGATAAAATCCAAAGAAGAGATTTTGATAATGTATGGATGTCTATACCAGAAATAGTTCCATGGGAGAATGTGCAAGAATTTAGAATCTCAGGAAAGGATGACTCACTAGGTGATGATGTGCATTTAGAAGCTTTTCTTGGCGCTCTTTCTCCGAGAAAACTACAAAATCTATCCCTAGGAACATTTAAAAGAGAAGTTATTGAATGTATAGCCGCCGATACCGAAGTGACAATTGCTAATTGGCGAGCCTATAATTGTTTGTATTGCGAAGCTGAAGAAGATGGAATAATTTATATTCTTAGTAATGGTAAATGGTATGAGATAGAAAAAAGTTTTTCTGAAAAAGTTTCTAAAGAGTTTGAATTAATTAAGGAAAATTCATCTCAGATTAATTTACCGCCATACCAAGAAGGGGAGCATGAAAACGTCTACAACGAAAGAGTTCCAACAGAGCTGGAAGGATTCTATTGTCTGGATAGAAAGATCATACAACATGGTGGAGCCTACGGAAAAGTAGAATTTTGTGATTTAATTTCTAATAATGGGCAGATTCTGCATGTTAAGAGATATGGAAGTTCTTCAGTATTTAGCCATTTATTTTCACAAGGTTTGGTTTCTTCAGAATTGCTTTTATCAGATTACGAATTTTTAGGAAAATTGAATACTGAACTGCCGGCACCACTGAAGCTTAATCTCTCCAAAAAAGTAAATCCTGCAGATTACGAGATTTTTTTTGTCGTCCTAAGTGATGATCCAAGTGGAGATTTAAAGATGCCATTTTTTAGTAAAGTTAATCTTAGGAATGCTAAAAAAAGGCTGAACGCCTTTGGCTACAAGGTTTCACTTATGAAGGTGCCCCTATCGCAGTCTTAGTTGTATAAATAAGTAGCAACAGTCAGATTTTTCAAATCTCTTGCAAACTTGAACACAAATTGTGTACAATCTTTGTGTTCCCGTTTTCAACGGGAGCAAGCACTTAACCACCCTCAAAATGACAACCACACTCTTGGCTCAGGTAATCGGGCCAGTCATAGCCGCGGCCGGCATCGGGTTCATCTTTCACCCGAAGTTCTACAAAAAGATCATGAAAGATTTCGAGGCGCATGAAGGTTTGACCTACGTCATGGGAATCTTCGTGATGGCACTCGGGATTGTCCTCGTGATGAATCACAATCTCTGGAACTCCCTAGCGGAAATCATCATTTCCATCATCGCTTGGGGCGCGCTCATCAAGGGTGCGACTTTCCTCGTCGTGCCAAATCTGCTTTTTGCCATCTCGAAACCGATGGTGAAAAATGCCGGACTGATGAAGTTCGCGATGGCCGTGATGCTCGCAGCGGGTGCGTATCTTTCGTACGTCGGTTATTGGATGTAAGGAAGGATGGTAAGGATCATAAGGATTATAAAGAGCTTTAAAGAGTCTTAAGGATAATTTCATTATCCGAGGCTCTTTTTGGCCTTTTTTGGCTATAATCCGGAGACTTATGGAATATCAGAATTCTTTTCGGAAATTAGTTGTGTGGCAAAACGCTAAAAAATTAATAGCGCTGGTCTATGAGTTAACTAAGAAATTTCCGCGCGAAGAGCTGTTTGCTTTGACTTCTCAACTGCGCCGAGCGGCTGTTTCGATAGCGGCAAATATCGCTGAAGGAAATTCCCGGAAAGGTGATAAGGAGAGAAAGCAATTTTTTGTCATCTCCAAATCATCGCTGGTCGAGGTAGACTGTCTGGCAGAAATTGCTTTGGATCAAAAATATCTACAAAAAGATGTACACAAGCAATTGTCGGATTTGATTAACACAACGGCTTATTTACTTGTAAAATTTATGAACGCACAGGGGAAGGATTATAAAGATTATAAAGATTATAAAGATTATAAAGATTATAAAGATTGTAAGGAGCCTTAAAGAGCTTTAAGGAAAAATATTTAATCCTTATAATCGTTAAAGCTCATTATTATCGTTAGAATCCTTCCAAATTACCGTTATAATCTTTCAAATGAATAAATTAGTCATCGTCGAGTCTCCTGCCAAGGCGCGGACGATCACGAAATTTCTCGGAAAAGATTTCACGGTGCGCGCCTCGATGGGGCACGTGCGGGATTTGCCGAAGAGTAAAATCGGTGTGGACCTTGAGACGGGGAGTTTCCTACCAGAATACATTACCTCGCGCGACAAGACGAAGGTGATCGCAGAGCTGAAAAAGCTGGCCGACAAAGCGGATGAGATTATCCTCGCAACTGATGAAGATCGCGAAGGGGAGGCGATTGCGTGGCATCTTTTGAGTGCGCTGAAGATTCCGAAAGATAAGAAAACTCCGCGGATTGTCTTTCACGAAATCACTAAAGAGGCGATTCAAAAAGCGATCAAAACTCCGCGGGAACTAGATCGAGATTTGATTGACGCGCAGCAGGCGCGGCGTGTGCTGGACCGTCTGGTTGGTTATGAGCTTTCGCCGCTGATTTGGAAAAAAGTGCGTTACGGCTTGTCGGCTGGGCGCGTGCAATCGGTGGCGGTACGCTTGATTGTCGAGCGCGAGCGCGAGATCGAGGCTTTCAATCCGGTCGAGTACTGGACGGTGGGGGCGAATTTCGAGACTCCGCGCGGCGATAAATTTTCTGCCGAGCTTTCTAAAATTGATAGTAAGAAGGCAGAGATTTCGAAAAAGAATGAAGCGGAGAAGGTCGAAATGGATCTAAAGGGTGCGGAATTCAAAGTCGCCAAGATTGATAAAAAGGAACGCGTCCGCCGCCCGGCTCCGCCTTTCATCACCTCGACACTCCAGGCGGAGGCTTCACGCAAGCTCGGCTTCAGCGTGAAGAAGACGATGATGTTGGCGCAGAAGCTCTATGAAGGTGAGGACATCGGTGAAGGTTTGATTACCTACATGCGTACTGATTCGACGAATCTGGCTGAATCGGCTGTGAAGAAGGCGCGCTCGGTGATTGGCGATAAATTCGGTAAGGACTTCATTCCGGAGAAAGTCCGCACATTTACGAAGAAAGCGAAGGGTGCACAGGAAGCGCACGAAGCGATTCGTCCGACGGATCCGGCGCGTTTCCCGGATAGCTTGAAGGATAAGTTGGAAAAAGATCTTTGGCGGCTGTATGAATTGATCTGGCAGCGTTTCATCGCCTGTCAAATGGCGGATGCTTTACTGGACCAGACGGGAGTAGATATCTCCGCGAAGAGTTACATTTTCCGCGCGACAGGCCAGACTGTGAAGTTCGCTGGATTTCTCAAGGCTTATTCTGAGGGTTACGACTCCGACGAAGAAGCGGCGGCGGATTCCGAGAAATTCCTGCCGGAGATTCTCGAGAACGAAGTTCAGAAATTACTGGCTCTGAAATCTGAGCAGCACTTCACCAAGCCACCCGCGCGTTATACCGAAGCTACGCTGGTTAAAAAACTAGAGAATGAAGGTATCGGCCGTCCGTCCACTTACGCGCCGACGATCTCGACGGTCCAGACCCGCGGTTATGTCGAGAAGCTTGATCGGGCCTTGGCGCCGACAGATACTGGCAAGGTCGTCAATGATTT
>JAIPIJ010000022.1 GCA_021734705.1 Candidatus Peribacteraceae bacterium | reverse complement strand
CCCTAAAGATGAAACTCCAAAAATCTCTCGCCAGCAGGCTCATTGAGTCCAGCGGGATTCTTTTCGCTGCACTACTCCTCTTTGCCGCGATTGCCTACGCCCTCACAACCTGGGGACCAGGGAATCCTCCCGAAGCCGCTCCCGGTGATGGTAACGTGGCAGCCGACTTCCTGATCGAAACCTACGCTGGTACACCCCCAGACCTCGAAACTGGCCGCATCTGGATTGATACAACCGTTGAATAACCTAAACCATGCTTAACGCGAGCAAAAAAATCCTTCTCGCCCTAGCTTCCAACAGTGATTCAGATGCTTCCAAGATCCATATCCAAACTGAAAGTGGCGTGATGGCTTTGCGGGAATTATAGGCTGGCTTCATTTCTGCCCGGCTTCCGCTAAAATACTCCGGCTGTGGGAGTTTTTGAGAAAAAATTCGAGCCAATCTATGTCGACCTCGATGATGAGGTGACGACTATTTTTGGTCAAATTCGTAAAACTCCACACAAAGACATTGCCTTGGTGATACCGGCGCGGGCGCAGATTTTGCAAAGCCTGGTTAGCCTAAAAATTCTCCGCTTCAAAAGCGAGCACGCTGGTAAGAATTTGATGGTTGTGACCCGTGACGAATCTGGACGCCAACTTGCCGAAGAGGCTGGTTTAGTCACGCTGGAAAGCCTGAAGGCTAAGCCGGTAAAACCGAAAGTACAACCCAGGCAAGAGCCAGCCAAAATTACGCGCCGCAAACTTAAAATTGTAGAACTCGCCTCAAAAGTTTTTCCACAACTGCAGAAGCTTTCGCGTGACGAAATTCCTCTTGCGAAGATTGACCCGGTCTCTGGAGCCAAGAAGGTTTGGAACCGGGTTGCCGGAGCGGCTTCAGTCGAAGAGCTTTCCGAAGACGGAAAATCAGTGTTAGTTGTTAGGGCGCCTTCACGGCGCATACTTTTCGGTTTGCTCGCTGGCGCTGTGGCTTTACTTTTCTTCATTGTCTATATCGCTGTGCCGACAGCGACTATTTACGTGACACCGCGGGCTGACCCAATCTCAAAAGTAGTCAATGTGACTTTTACAGATCGGGCTAGTTCGGGTTCGGAAATTCTTGGCACGCACACGATCGCATCAGAATTTCTGACACTAGATTTCAGCCGAGATATTCGGATCGGCGCGACTGGCCAGATTTTTTCCGGCACTTCTGCGCGCGGCGAAGTCGTACTTTACAATCGTTCCAACCGGGATAAATTTATCGTACCCTCACGTTTGCGTTCGCCAGAGGGGATTATCTTTCACACTAAGCGTGCGTTAACTATTCCGAAATCGATCGGCGATGAATATGGTTCGATCGTTGCCGAGGTTGAAGCTTGTATTACAGATGATCCGGAATGTGACTGCATCAATGAACCGGAAACCTGCGAAGGTGATTTTGTTGGAGGTCGCGGCAATCTTGCTCCAAGTTTTTTTGTTTTTCCGGCAATTCCTTCACTCTCGCCAGCTCTCTTTTGGGGTGAATCCAAAAAAGATTTTACCGGTGGAGTTACTGACGTGACCAAATTCATTTCAACCGAGGATATCGAAAATGTTGAGGCTACCGTAACTAGGGAGGTCGGTGAGCTCGCCAAGCAGGAGTTACAGCTTTTATTAAATCAAAAGAATGAGCTCGAGAAGCGCACGCTGACTCTGCTTGACGATTCACATGCAATTGCAATCGAGATTCTTTCGATTGATGTGCCGCCTAACTTGGAAAACGTGCAGCAGGACGATTTTGCAGTAGGGGTGACAGCCCGGGTGCAGGCAGTCGCTTACGAGGCTGATGATTTGCGCGCCTTACTCTTTGAGCAGTTAGAGACGAAAGTTCATCCGCAAAAGTCATTAGTTAAAATTAATTTTGATAATGCGGTCATGCAAATCGAGGAAAGCAATTTCATCGAGGGCAGCGTGAAAACGGCGGTTACGATTGATGGAGTGGAGGAATATGACATTGCTGGTGAGAGCGAGGCAGGCATGCGCCTGGTTGAAAAAATCAAGTCTCGGATTTTGGGCCGTTCGGCGAGCGAGTCAGAAGCTTATATCCGCAACCTACCCGAAGTTGCCAATGCGGTTATTTCCTCTTGGCCTTTCTGGGCGCGGACTATTCCGGAGCTTCCGGAGAATGTGAAGTTTCGAGTGAGGCGCTAATTTAGTCGAGCGGTGCTAGTCCCTCCATTTTTAAAACTTCCTCGGCACATGTAGGGCAAGTTTTCGCGGCGGTCACTAAAACATCCTTTCGGACGCCGCTTTGCACTTCTTCCGCTACCTTTTTTGCAACAGGTGAGATGAGTTGAAAACCAAAACCCGATGGGCCTACTCCGAGAAACTCTTGGTCAGCGCGACCTAATTTTTCATCAGTCATAATTTTGGATTAGAGTACTTTATTTTACCCGAAAAATTTTTCATGTCAAATTATCCCTTTTCATTTTCGGCTTCCGGCGGCACGACGCGCCAGCGAGTTTCTTTTTCTAAACGCCCCGGTACAGCAAATCCGGCAGCTTTGACATGGCCACCTCCGCCGAACTTCTGAGCGATTGCCGCGACGTCGGTATCTTCATCCAGCGTACGCAGGCTGGCTTTCACGAGTCCACCCCGCTCGCTCAAGAGGATCGAAAATTTAGCATTCGGAACAGCGTTCACGTAATCGACTACGCCAGCGATGTCCTCATCACGTGCACCGGCTGACTCGAAATCTTTGCGCTGGGCGACGGCGAGAGTCACGCCTTCATCAGTTTGCCGTAGGCTGCGTAGCACGCTGCCCCAGAGCTTCAGTGCTGGTAGGGGAGTCGAGCGGTAAACGTTCTTGGCAATTGCGGAATTATTGGCGCCTTTGCGGAGCAGTTGGGCAGCGAGCCGGAGTGTTTGCGGTTTTGTATTGGAATGACGGAAAGAGCCAGTGTCAGTCGAGATACCGGTTAGCAGGCAGGTCGCGACATCCGGGGGGATCGGAATCTCCAGCTGTTCAAAGAGCCGGGTCAGGATGGAGCTGGTTGCACAGAAATAAGGTTCGACGATTTGCACATCGCCGAATTCGCTAGCGACGGGATGGTGGTCGATTTTCACAAGCTTGCGCGAGCCATCGAAAAGTTCCGGTTTGGATTTATCGAAACCGGTCTGGTGGACATCGCCGCAGTCCAAGACAATCACTAGATCAAATTCATTAGCGTCGAATTCATTTACAATCTTCTCGCTTTCAGGCAAAAACTTGAGGCTCTCGGGAGCTGGATCCAGGCAGGCGGCAGTGACATCGCGTCCAGCTTTTTGCAAAACCTGAAAAAGCGCCAGCAGACCACCCAGCGCGTCGCCATCCGGATTTTTGTGCGTTAGCAGCAGGATTTTCCGGGCGGAGAGGAGTGCATCTTCGAATTTCGAAATTTGTTTTGGATTGAGTTCCATTTTTTTGAAAAGGAGTTGATTTTAGGATTTCCAAAAAGGCGAATCCACTAAATTGGCTTGCGGGTCGTGCGGAAAGTTGTCGAATCAATCCTCGACGTGATAAGAGCCGGACTGCAGGTCGCTGACGAGCTTGCCACGTTCAATTCGGATTACTCTTTTCTTGACCCGGTCGACTGTCTCACGGTCGTGAGTTGCCAGGATTACAGTTGCACCGGCCTTGTTGATGTCGAGCAGGAGATCGATAATCTCAGCTCCAGATTGCGGGTCGAGATTGCCAGTCGGCTCATCACCGATTATGAGCGCTGGTTCGTGGACTAGAGCGCGGGCGAGTGCGGTGCGCTGGCATTCGCCGCCAGAGAGCTGGGCCGGGAAGGCATTTTGCCGATGGGTCAGTCCGACAATTTCGATCACTTCGTTCACTCGCTTCTTGATCAAGTGTGACGGATCACCGCAGACTTCCAAGGCGAAGGAGATGTTTTCTGAGACGGTTTTTTTTGGTAGTAACTTGTAATCTTGAAAGATCACGCCGACCTTGCGCAGGTACAGCGCCCGAGAGACTTCGTCGAGTTCGCTGATTTGGTAGTTGTCGACCGCGACCGAGCCTTCGCTCGGATGAATTGCGCCAGTCAAGAGATTCACAAAAGTCGTTTTGCCTGCGCCACTGGGTCCGACGACACTGACAAACTCACCTCCGCCAATTTCGCAATTTACGCGATCGAGTACGGTTCGGCTGCCGTATTTTTTCGTTGCGTTCTCGAAGACTATCATCGGAGTGGAATTTTAAATCAAAACCTCGAAATGCTAAAATTCGCGCCGTGGACAAAATCGCCGTACTCGACTTCGGAGGGCAGTATGCCCATCTCATCGCGAATAGGGTTCGGCGTTCCGGATTTTTTGCAGAGATCCTTTTGCCACAAAATCTAGTCGATCCGGCCGAAGAACTAAAAGGCTATAAAGGGATTATCTTGAGTGGTGGTCCGCAGTCTGTATTTGCGAAAGAATCCCCTCAGGTTGATGCTTCGATTTTTGAGCTTGGCAAACCAATCCTCGGAATTTGCTATGGCTTGCAGCTGATAGTTCACGACCTTGGAGGTAAGGTCAAAAAAGCGGGTGGTGGGGAGTACGGTGAGTCAAAATTGAAGGTTGTTGGCAAATCGAAGTTATTCACAAGTGTTCCCAAAAGTTCGGTTGCTTGGATGAGCCATGGTGACGAAGTCAAAAAGCTGCCAGAAGGATTTGAGAAGACTGCGTCGACGGATAATTGCGAGTTTGCCGCGGTTGAGGATACGAAGCGTTCGATTTTTGGTGTCCAGTTCCATCCGGAGGTCAGACATACTGCAGCTGGTGAAAAGATTTTGGCTAACTTTCTAAAAATCTGTGGAGCCAAAAAAAGCTGGGATCTGGATAAGTTCCTCAAATCCGAAATTACTAAAATTAAAAAACAGGTCGGCAAGAAAAAAGTTTTTCTGCTCGTGTCCGGCGGCGTTGATTCGACAGTTGCTTTCGCGCTGCTGGAGAAAGCGCTTAGTAAGAAACGAGTTTTTGGTTTGATGATTGATACAGGCTTACTGCGTGAGAATGAGGCAATTGAGGTTCAGCGGAATCTCAAGAAAGCGGGTTTTGAAAATCTCAAGATTGTAAATGAGGCCGGGCACTTCTTGGCAGCACTGCGCAATATCACCGATCCAGAAGAAAAGCGCCGTGTGATCGGGCGGGTTTTTCTCAAAGTTCAGCGCAAGGTTCTTAAACGTCTGCGTTTCAATCCGCGGGAGTGGTTGCTTGGCCAGGGCACGATTTATCCAGATACGATTGAATCGGCGGGTACCAAAAATTCTGACAAGATTAAAACGCACCACAACCGCGTCGAGGAGATTGAGAGGATGATTGAGAAGGGCTTAATCGTAGAGCCATTAGCTGAACTTTATAAAGACGAGGTTCGCGAAGTTGGCCGCAAGTTGAAATTGCCGAAGAATCTGATCGAGCGCCATCCTTTCCCAGGTCCGGGACTCGGGGTGCGTATACTTTGTGGCGAGTCTGAGAAGCCGAAGGCAACGAATAAGATCGAAACCGAGATCTACCGCAAGTGGAAAATCCGCGGCAAAGTCCTGCCCTTGCGTTCAGTTGGCGTCCAAGGCGATTCGCGGACATTCGCCCATCCAGTCGCACTTTTCACAGCGAGTAGAGATCTTGAAAAACTGGGTAGTATTGCGACGTGGATTGTTAATAAATTTTCTGACATTAACCGAGTCGTGTTGTCTCTCGGATCTTCCAAGGCACCGCGAGTTTTTTCAGCTGCTCCGGCGAAGCTGACGCCGTCGCGGGTCGAGCTGGCGCGGGAAGCTGATGCGATTGTCAATGATATTTTGACTAAACAAAAACTCTACTCGAAAGTTTGGCAGTTTCCAGTCGTACTCGCTCCGGTTTTCGAGAAAGGCGGGGAGGCGATAATCCTGCGCCCGATTAATTCTGAGGAGGCGATGACAGCGAACTTTGCGCGTTTGCCCAAAACTTATCTTTCAGCGGTTACTAAAAAATTACAGAAACTTGATGGTATCGAACATGTTTTTATAGATCTAACGAATAAACCGCCAGCGACGATTGAGTGGGAGTAGTTTAGTTTTTGATCCCACAGTATTGGAACATTGCTTCAGACAATGTTTTTGACTTTTGTTCTTGTAGATAGTTAACAGTTCGTGAGTTTTGCATTGCTTCAGCAAAACCTACAGAGTCACTATTATCAGCGGAGCCATTACCCCAGACTAAAATTTTAGTTTTTAGCCTGGTTAGCCCTGCCAGATTTTTAATCTCTACTATTTTTGTTGCGGTTGGTTTTTTTTGAAATTCCAATATCGCACGTTCATGATTGCTGGCACTATCCCAGACGTTGCGTAGATATGTATTGGAAAGTTCGCCGCGAGCTTCTAAGATAATTGCAGCTGGATTGAAACCTTGATGCAGGATATTTAATTCGATTTGTTGGGGAGTGCCCAGCAACACATTGGGAATTTTTTCGAAGATTTTTTGCCGTAGCCAAAAATTCAAAGGGCTGAGATCCTCGGCAAAAAATCTCTCACAAAGCCATTTGTCATCAGTTGGTTCAATGATAGTCGGACCACTAAATGGGTAGCCCACTAACGCCAATCCGTCGACCAAATTACATTCTACAGGCACAGTATCTTTTTAAGATTTCACGTTATTCCTAAAGCTAGCGCAAATCAAATTTGTTACTTTTTTAAAGAACTAACGTAAAATTTAACGGCAAAACTTAACCCCAAAAACCATGAATCACCTCCTCAAAAACTTCGACTGGTCTCTAAAATCAGTCGCAAAAATCCTAGGCGTATTTGTGCTGGGAGTGGTCGCTCTCGGGATTGTCGCCGGGATTATTTCTTTCGCTTTCCGCACAATCGTTTCACCGTTTACCGCGAATTACGGCATTGGTGGAGGTGGCGGTTATTATGCCGAAGAAATGGCAATGGATAGTGCCTCAAGCTATTCCGCCAAAACCTTGTCGCTCTCCTCGCGCAACATAGTCCCGCCGATTCCGGGACCAGACGGCGAGATTGTCGATGCGACAGCTGAAGACTATGAAGTCAAAAGCTATTCAGCGAATTATCAGCCACGCGACAAGACCGAGATTTGTGCGGCAGTCGCGAATCTCAAAGCTGACCCGGAGATTGTTTTCTCCAGCTCAAATGAAAGTGACCGCAGTTGCTATTTCACCTTTGAGGTTCCAAACGAGCGTGCCGAAGAAATTCTTAAGATTCTCAAAGATCTCGACCCGGAGGATCTGAACGCGAATATTTACACAATTCAAAAATCAGTCGAAGGCACATCGGATCAGTTAGCGATTCTGACGCAAAAATTAGAGCAGACTGAAGCGACTCTCGCTGATGCACAGGAGGCCTATGAGGATTTAATGAAGCTGGCGACGAATTCGCGCGATGTCGAAAATTTAACGCAGCTAATTCGCCTAAAGATTGAAGCGATTGAACAGCTGGCCCAAAGCAAGATTTCCATCAATCAACAAATCGAGCAGGTCCAACGCAACCGTGCAGATTTGCTGCGCCAAATTGCTAATACGACTTTCAACGTCTCGGTCTATGAGCAGAAGTTCGTCGACTGGCAGCAAATCTCTGACAACTGGAAGAATGCAATTCGAGAATTTGTCAGTGATCTCACTGACCTGACCCAATTCGTCACAGTCCGGCTGGTCAGCTTCGTACTTTATGCTGCTGCCGGTATAGTTTATTTGGGAATAGTCTTTGGCTTCCTCAAAGTCCTGTGGATTCTCGGCAAGAAAGTCTGGAAGTATAAGAAGAATTAAGGATTAAGGAGACAGGATTAAGTTAATAAGCCTGGAGGCGCGGTCACGTGACCGCGCTTTCGGTTTTATAAGTTTTAGTTGGGATTATACGACCTCGCCTTCTGTTTTTTTGTTAAAATCTCGCAAATGAAGAATTTCTACGTCACAACTTCGTTGCCCTACGTCAATGCTGCGCCGCACGTCGGTTTTGCGATGGAAGCGATTGAGGCGGATGCTTTGGCACGCTTCCAAAAACAACGCGGCCGAGACGTACGTTTACAGACGGGGACTGATGAGCACGGCCTCAAGATTCAAAAAACCGCCGAGGAGAATTCAACTACGCCGGAAAAATTGACCGATGAAAATTCAAAAAAATTCCAGAGCCTGAAAGAAGCACTCGATTTTGATTTTGATGACTTCATTCGCACGAGTGACCAGAAAAGGCATTTCCCCGCAGCGCAGAAATTGTGGCGTAAATTGGTCGCTGCCGGCAAGCTGGAAAAGCGTAAGTACAAAGCCAAATATTGCTCGGGCTGTGAAGAATTCAAAATCGATAAAGATTTAGTCGAGGGTAAGTGCGCGAATCATCCAGATCGCGAGCTGGATGAAGTTGAAGAGGAAAATTACTTTTTCCGGCTCTCGGATTATTCCGAACAGATTCAGGAATTGCTCGAAAGCCGGAAAGTCGAAATCCTGCCACACTTCCGGGCAAAGGAATTTCTGAATGTCGTCAAAGACGGCCTGCACGATGTTTCCTTCTCGCGCTCCTCGGATAAATTAAAATGGGGGATTCCGGTTCCGGACGACGACTCGCAGACTATGTACGTCTGGTGTGATGCGCTGACCAACTATATTTCGGCGTTGGATTTCGAAAACGAAGGTGAGGAGTACCAAAAGTGGTGGGTGAACGCGGAAAAAGTTCACGTGATCGGAAAAGACATCGTGCGTTTCCACGCCGGGATTTGGCTCGGAATGCTGCTGGCTGCGGAAATTCCTCTACCAGACAAGATTTACATCCACGGCTTCATCACTTCTGAAGGTGAGAAAATGTCAAAGTCACGCGGCAATGTCGCTGATCCTTTCGAGATTGCGAAAGAGTGGGGTAGTGATGCTTTGCGGTTTTATTTATTGTCTGAGATTCCGAACGGACAAGACGGGGATTTTTCGCAGGCGCGTTTTGAGGAAGTCTATAACTCACATTTGGCAAATGGTCTGGGGAATTTAGTAAGTCGGGTAATTACTATGGGTATTAAGATTGAGAATAATTTCCGATACCAAGCTGCAAACATTGGGAGGGAGGAAAAAGCTGAAAAACTCTGGGAAAGGATTGAGAGAGTTATGGCGGAATATGATTTCCGTAAGTCGGTGAGCTTTATCCAGAATTTCGTTGATATGAATAATGAGTTTATTTCTGCAGCAAAACCTTGGGAGAAAGAGGGAGAAGAGCAACAAGCTTTAGTCGGATATTTATTAGAAAACTTACGCCAAATTGCCTTAGCATTAAAACCTTTTCTGCCTAAAACTTCTGAGAAGATCGCAGCTGCTTTGGGTGTCAGTATAGATGGCGATTTCGAAGAATTGAAAAAGTGGGGAGCGGTTTCGGAGTTCAAGCTAACTAAGCCGGAAATTTTGTTCCCGAAAAAATCTTAGTTTTGGATTCCCGCCTGCGCGGGAATGACACTTCAAAATGTTTGAATTCTAGAAACTAGCAACTAGTAACCAGTAACTCTTATGAAAGGTGTTGTCTTGGCGGGCGGGCGGGGTAGTCGACTGCTGCCGCTGACAAAAATCACGAATAAGCATTTGCTGCCAGTTCACGATCGGCCGATGATTTTTTTTCCGCTGGAGACCCTGAAGCGCTCAGGGATTCGCGAAATTCTCATTGTAACGGAAGGGAAATACGTTCCAGCTTTCCGCAAGGCACTGGTGAAATTTAGCGGTGTGAAGATTTCCTTCGCTGTTCAGAAAAAACCGGATGGGATTGCTGGGGCTCTGCGCCTAGCTGAGAAGTTTACTGCTGGTGAAAATCTAGCGGTTATCCTCGGCGATAATATTTTTGAGGATAGTTTTCTCAAAGAAGCACGCGCATTCAGGTCCGGAGCTCAGGTTTTTCTCAAGCCGGTCCATGACCCCGAACGCTTTGGCGTTGCCGAGGTTCGTGGCTCAAAAGTGGTCAAAATTGCCGAAAAACCACGTAAACCCAAAAGTAACTTGGCGGTCGTCGGACTCTATTTTTTCGATAAAAACGTGTTTGACATCATCAGAAAAATGAATCCAAGTAAGAGAGGGGAATTGGAGATTACCGATGTGAATAATTTTTATATTCATAGAAAATCTCTTAATTTCTCTAAAATTAAGGGGTTTTGGAGTGACGCTGGAACTTTCGAGAGCTTAGCAGCGGCGACAAAATTAGTTCGTGAAAAAGCCCAAAAATAAGCTTGTTTTGGTTTTTGAAAAAATTTAAAATTTTTGCAACAAAATTTAACCCCACCGAAAATGAAACTACTCCAAAAATTGCGTAACCCCAGAGGTTTTACGCTTGTTGAACTTATCATCGTGATAATGATCATCGGTATTTTGGCCGCCACACTCCTGCCAAAAGTTATGGGTGCGCCGGCAAAAGCGCGTGATGCCGCTCGTGAATCAGACTTCAATGCAATTTCCACAGTACTGGAGCTCTATTACGCCGACAATAATGTGTACCCAACTCCTTCAGCTGATGACACAGTCGGAGCAGCCCTCGTTAGTGGTGGTTATTTGAAATCTGACCTAAAGGATCCCCAGGATTCAGCCGCTTACGTCTACATCTACTGTACAGCTTCACGAAACGGTGTTGCTAACCAGGCTATGGCTCTGGGTACCCGCCTGGAGTCCTCGACAGGTTCATCACGTACTGTTGAAGTTGGTGATCCGATTATCACTGCTTCGGCCAACGACACCACTCCGGCAACGACAAAGGCTGGTGCTACGGTTGGAACATTTACATACGGTGACAGTACTTGCGTAGAACTCTAATTAGAGCAAAAAGACTTTGAAAAAGAGGGCCGAGCGCCCTCTTTTTTGTTGTCCGAAAAGAGTTTTTTTAGTGAGTTATCTTGTATCATCATAACTCTTCATCGCCTCATTCAGCACAAAGAATGTCAGCAGTAGGGTCGAAAAGTTCATGAATATTTGAGAAAGCATTTTAAGTGAATAAAAGCCCGTTACCACGCCCGTCTACAAAAATCTTCTCCCCGGGGCGGGGAGCGCACAGGACGCGTCCATCGCTAGCCTCGATGCGCGTATGGCCCGTACGCCGATAAACGATCCGCTGGTCATCCATCCATTTTCGCGGCGCAATTTTGAATAGCTTTAACATATTGGATTAATCAAAAAGCGGCGCGAGAGTTCTCACGAGCCAACTTTTTTTCTGATTTTTTGCCTGAAAGACTTCGTTCTCTTCATTGATTACCTGGCAATACGGACAGCGTTCTTGTTTAGTTGAGATAGCTTTTCCGCATTCGAGGCAATTGATGATCATGGAGTGGTGAGCATTTGACTGTCGAGAAATTTCTCGACATCGCTCTCCCGAATCCTGTAAACCCGACCGATCTTCGCACCCTGGAGTTTGCCGTCTTTGATGTAGTTCAGAATGGTGAAAGGGTGCAGTTGCAGCATTTCGCCAACCTGATCGGGGGTGAGGATGCGGTCTTGCATAAATCGTCGTTTGAAGGGGTCAGATTTTATTTAACCTGAGACGATTTAGCAAGGTTTAAGTCAAGGTAATTAAACTGGGAGAAACTAAATGTAGTGTAGTCAATTGAATCTTATTTTTCAATGTTTTAGTCAAGTTAATTTAAAAAACCTCAATTTAATTAAATCTTATCCAATTTAATTAAAGAAAAGAGGTCTTTGGGGCGGTTGAAATAATGTAATCAAAATTTGTTCAACCACAAGATATTGTAGCACAAAACAGCTTGAAAAAAATGGTTTTATCGTTTTTAGCAAAATTTAAAGTGATCGAAAATCAGCCTAAGTATTTTTAGATAAGTTTAGGAAAATCCAAGAGCCCCAAAACCACTTTAGAGCAGTATCCTAAGTTTATGAGCGATTTAGGCGAGTTTTTTTATGGTAAAATACGCTACTTAAATTTATTCAAATTAGGAGAAAAAATTCGAAGGCCGAGAGACCGCTGATGTTGGATATTCAATCAGGCGATTGTCGTTATGGTTTGCATTGGCTGGCCGATGGTGTTAATTGGCTGCCATCTAAACAAATCGGGACTTTAATAGTAACGGATTTTGGAGATATTAATAAGTTGGAACAAGACAATAAGGTTTACTGTGAAAAAACTTTGGGGCAGAAGCGGAAAAAATTTTGAGGAGATTGGTGCGCATGTGGGTTGATTATTTTTGGCAATTTCCCAGTGCTGATTTCGACGCAATTACTTGGTGCTTTCGTGATTTGGGACTTCCTCATTCGCCGATTGATTTTGAAAAAATTGGCGAATTTATTTTGAAAAAACTTAGGCCTGAGGGAATTTTTATGACTAGGATTTTATGTGAAAAAGTTTTAAAAGGAGACAATTTGCCTCGTGATGGTGCGAGAGAAGCAAAATGGTTTACGGATTTATTTGGAGAAAGTTGGCGTGATAATTTCTCCGTAAAAAACGGACGGATATTATCGTCAGGGGAACTTCAACTTCATGATTTTCTAAAATATGATGATTTTCCTGATGCAGTTGAAGTAGTTTTACAAAAGTGTGTTTAATTTTTCGTGCTAAAATAACGCTACTTTAAAGTATTTCGATGGCCGGAAATACCTTCGGAAACGTTTTGAAAGTAATGACTTTTGGTGAATCGCATGGGGTCGGGCTCGGTGCTGTGATTGATGGGATCCCGGCCGGGATCAAGATTTCGGCTAGAGAAATTCAGCACGAATTGGACCGTCGGCGTCCGGGACAATCGAAGGTCACGACTGCTCGCCAGGAGGCCGATCGAGTTGAGATCCTCTCAGGGATTTTTGAGGGTAAGACGCTTGGCACGCCGATTGCTCTCCTGATCCGGAACGCTGATGCCAAGTCGGGCGATTACTCAAAACTAAAAAACCTTTTTCGTCCGGGCCACGCTGATCTAGCTTGGCAGAAAAAGTTTGGCATTCGTGATTTTCGCGGCGGCGGCCGCAGTTCCGGACGTGAGACAGTCGCTCGGGTAGCAGCTGGCGCGCTGGCACGCAAGATTATTAAGGCTAAAAAAATTAAAATCATCGCTTACGCGAAAGAAATCGCTGGCATTGGATCTAGTAAATTCGACCCCAAGGTTATCGAAAAAAATTCAGTTCGCGCGGCCGATGCGATTGCTGCTAAAAAAATGGAGCGGGCGATTTTGGAAGCGAAAAAGGCAGGTGATTCAGTCGGTGGAGTTATTGAAATCCTGATCAGCAATGTGCCGGCTGGGATAGGCGACCCGGTGTTTGACAAGATTTCTGCCAAACTCGGGGCGGCCTTACTTTCGATCGGTGGCGTCAAAGGGGTCGAGTTCGGAGTCGGTTTTGCAGCTGCCAAGCTGCGTGGTTCTGAAATGAATGATGAGCCGACCTCACTCAAGGCGAAACGCACTAATCGTGGTGGCGGGATTTCTGGCGGGATTACTGACGGTTCAGAAATTGTCATCCGGATTGTTGTGCGGCCAACGGCCTCCATTTCGATTCAACAGAAGACAGTCGATAATCGCGGCCGTTCTAAAAAAATCAGAATCGCTGGACGCCATGATCCCTGTCTGGTGCCGAGGATAATCCCGGTAGCCGAAGCTATGGTCGCGCTTACTTTGGCAGATTTGATACTTAAATCCAAAACTGACCGAGCTTAAAAAATGCGCAGCTTTATTTTTTCCGCCAATTCGCTGATTTCGTGGGGGTTTAAGGTTTTTATGCTCTTTGCCGCGGGGTATTTTTTCATAGTTGGTGATTTTTTATTAGCGGGCTTTGCCTTTTTGTCGATGGCGATTTCCCTGATACCGGCCATCGTGGACCGCAGCTACAATACGAATCTGCCCTGGACACTTGATTTCTTCCTGACAGCTTGGTTGGCCCTATCTCTTATTGGTGAAGCTGATTTTTATGATAGATTTTGGTGGTGGGATAACGCGCTCCATTTTGCCGGAACTGCTGTTTTGGTTTATCTCGCCTTCGTGCTTGTCTTCGCGCTTAATTTCACAAAAAAAATTCGACTTTCAATTCCGATGATTGGTTTTCTGACCTTTTTGATCGGGATAGCTTTTGGTGGTGCCTGGGAGATTTTGGAATTTTGGGCTTGGAAATTTCTTGCTGCGGATGCCATAGGCATAGGTAACCCACCTGATTTTGAACTGGCTTATTTAGACACACTTTCTGATTTGCAGCTTGATGCTGCGGCCTCGATCCTGATTGCCCTGCTTGGTATGAATTATGTTGCCCGCCAGCGCCATGTTCACGTGAGAGAATTCATGCGTCCCTTCATTGAAATCTTTGACGAAAAAGCCCGAGCAGCTGGTGAAGAAGTTCGAGATATTTTGCGACACGAGAAAGAATTGATCTCGAAAAAATTCCACAAAAAAAGAAGAAAATAATTGCAGCATTACCTTATTCGAAAATTGAAAATGAAAAATTTTATTTTTTCTCCCAACTCGCTTATCTCGTGGATTCTGAAGATATTTATGCTGGCCTCGGCAGTTTATTTTCTCATCGTCGGCAATTTGCCCTTCGGGCTCTTTTCATTCATGGCCCTTTTTGTTTCCCTATTGCCAGCGATAGTTAACCGCAGTTATGACACAAACTTGCCCTGGACTTTAGACTTTTTTCTGACGCTTTGGCTGGCCTGCTCGGTGGTCGGCGAAATTGGCTTTTACCAAAAGTTTTGGTGGTGGGATGTCTTGCTGCACTTTGGTGGGACAGCAGTCTTGGTTTATCTCGCCTTTGTGCTTGTCTTCGCGCTTAATTTCACAAAAAAAATCCGCCTTTCGATTCCGCTAATTGGTTTTGCCACCTTTCTTGTCGGTGTTGCCTTTGGGGCGATTTGGGAAATCGCAGAATTTTATGCTTGGCGCCTTACAGGCAATGATGCTTTGGCGATGGGAATACCGCCGGATTTTCGCGCTGGCCTCTTTGATACTTTTTCTGATTTACAGCTCGATGCTGCTGGGTCCTTTTTGATTGCTCTGATTGGTATGAAATATGTCGCTCGCCAAAGGCACGTCAAATTGCGCGAGTGGATGCGCCCATTTATAGAGATTTTTGACGAGAAGGTGAGAAACGCGAAGAAGAGGACGCGACAAAATATTTCGAAACAAAAAAAGAAATTGCAAAAAAGGTTTAGTAAAAAATCTTCCCAAAAATGAATTTCGGCGAAGTTATTTTTCTCGGTGCGCTGCAGGGGATTACCGAGTTTTTCCCGATTTCTTCCAGTGGGCACTTACTGCTCGCCGAACATTTTTTCTCTCTGCCGGTCGAGAATCTGAAGGCTTTTGACGTCGTACTTCACGCCGGTACGCTCTTAGCTCTCTTGGTTCTTTTTTGGCGGGAGTGGTCCGGCATAGTGGCTGGTTACTGGTCGCTGGTTACTGGTTCGGACAACAAAGAGAAGGCGTGGTCGAGGAGGCTTTTTTGGCAACTAGTTTTGGCGACGATCCCAGCTGCCGTAGTCGGACTTTTGTGGGGTGATGCGATTGATCTACTTACGCGCGGAGAAAACCGTGTGGCGATCGTCTCGACGTTTTTCGTCGCGGTTGCACTACTGCTCTTCTTTGCTGAGAAATTCGGTACGCAAAAAAACCAAAAGGCTGGCTGGAAAAATGTTATTTGGATGGGAATCTTTCAGGCTACGGCGCTGCTGCCAGGGATTTCCCGGAGCGGTGCGACGATAGCGGCAGGAATGTTTTCCGGGCTGACGCGTTCGGCGGCTGCGCGCTTCTCTTTCCTGATGCTCGCTCCAGCGACGGCCGGTGCGGTGGCCCTGATTACGAAAAAAGTTCTTGATGGGGAACTTAGCCTGCCACCCTTACAATTCACACTCGTTGGTTTCGCGGTTTCGGCTATCGTCTCTTTTGCCGCTGCGACTTTCTTGCTCAGCTTTGTCAAAAAACACTCACTAAAAGTTTTCTCGGTTTATCTGATCTTGGCGGCGATAGTTTTGTTATTTATCGGGTAGTACATGTTTTTATCATCTCGCGATAACTAGTTACGGCTTTATTGAAGGCTGTACTCCATTCATGCCAGTCTTTTGGTTGTAAGATTTGCTGTGCGGATCTGCGAGGGTCTTTTTGCTGGGCTGTTTTGATTTCTTGCCAACATCTAATAATTAATGCTCTTTCTCTTGGTGATAAAAATTTTAGGTGTAAAGGGGTCAAACCTTCTGGTAAATCATGATACATTTTTATATAGAGATTAAGGTTCCAGCTTAATCAAAATTTCATCTTCTGTAAAAGATTTCTTAAAAGAAAATTAAAATCAGACTCTATGCCCGCAAAAATATTTTCCGCTGCGACACTCGGACTGGACTGCGAGATTATCGAAGCCGAGGCAGATTTACTTT
>JAIPIJ010000021.1 GCA_021734705.1 Candidatus Peribacteraceae bacterium | reverse complement strand
CAGTTCTTAAAGATTGCTTGTTTCATTGAAAGGAGCTGGATGTGGGTACTTCTAGGCATAAAAAAGCAGGATTAGCTTGCCACCAAGATACCCTGCTCCTAAAACCCAAAGGTAACCCTAATTGCTGCAATCGTAACATCAGATTGCAAAAATCTCTCAGAAGCCCGGCAAAAAAACTTATATTTGGATACCCGTATCCGTGATAAAAGTTCTCTTGTGGCGACAAAAGAATTATAAAAATCAGCCAAATTAATAGATAAATGAGAGATTTTTTTAAAACCGCTTCTCTGTCATCAACATCATAAATTTTTGCTACGAATATCACTCCCAGCCACACCGCAAGACTCTGAGCAATAATTGCTACCGTGATCAAAATTATGTCCGAAGAAATGTAATCTCTCAGGAGAAAATCAAACAGGAAACCAGCAATAATTGGAGCAATAATTCCAGCTATCGCCACCAAGGCTAGTATCATTACGGCAGGCGAATTTTTGGGTGGCTTTTGTATATCATTAAGTTAAATTGAAAATTTTCGTTTAGCGGACTTCTATGCTTGGTGATGAGAAACCAAGTTGTTTATAGAGATAATTTCCAGCAGGACTAATCAAAACAGGCTTAATAGGCTTTTAGAACAACTGCCCAGACTGGCGATCAAATATGTTAAGTGGAAGAATACCACCGGTATCGCTATCAATAGCAATATTATAAAAAGAATATTTCCCATGTTTTTTCTAAGAATTAACTTAACGATAATCACAAAATAAACATACATAATCGGGATAAAAAACGCCGGACCCATAAACATGACTACAGCAGCAGCACCCCATTCACCATATTCACAGCCTAATAATTCACCACCTACAGGAGCTATGATCGTTATAGCACTGGCGATGCCAGCATACCAAAAACTTCTATGGATGCCCTGCCAAAAAACGGTATTATTTTTTTGATTGACGCTCAAAGCTATTCTTTCCAGTTTTTTCCGCCTCCTTGAAAAGAAAAAAAGTGAGAGGCCAATTGCCATGAAAATAGCCGACTTTATTGGAAATACAAAAAAATAAGAAAAGATCTGCCAAATAAGCAATGGAAGGACTAAGAATATGGGCAATAAAAATATCAATACGATTGATGATACTATCTCAGACTTAATATAATGGACTTTCCTAATCTTCCTTATTAAAAATATCACAACATTTGCCAGCGCAGAAAAAAGATAAAGTGCGGCGGCGACCCCAGTTAAAGATTCGTATCTAAAAAAATCTAAAGTGAAATACGACCATATTAATGACCATAAATTAGCCACTGAATAAAAGGCAATTACCGCAATATTGTAAAGATTGAGACGACTCATACCGATGATTCTTTCATACGACCTGATAGCCAGTTGTTTCCATGCTTGATTCATAGCTATAAAATTAAGTTATGTATTTGGATCAATTTGCCTTCCGCGAACAAAAAATATTGTTGCCCCGCCTGCCGAAATAATTACCAGGGAGGTTAAAATTAATAGGGTATAAGAAGCCCCATCGTCTTCGCCAGTTTGGTCAATGCACCAGATATATTCTTGATTCTTTGTTTCAATACATTCCGCTCGTTCAATATCTCCCAAATCTTGACAAATAGAATCATCATGGATACAGCGGCTATCTGAAGCAGAATTATCATCTGCACTAGAATCAACTATCTGAAAGCCCCTGTCTAAATCAGAATTTTTATATTTGTTGGACTGATCATGATTCACAGAGCTTGGACTATATAACTCGCTCGCACGATCTAAACAATTTTCTAATTCCTTATAGATTGCCCTTCTGCAATTAAGCGTAGCATTAAAGTGGTTTTGGTAAGATGCGCAAGCATCAGATTGATTGTAATTCTGCTCTATGCAACTAAAAAACGGATTTTCCTTGCTCATGATGGGCTCGTCGAGTACTACTTTATATATGACCGTTTCTGCAGGAGAGTAGTCTGGGCACGGGAGGGTTATACAATCAGACACAACACCGCTGCAGCCATCAACAGCAATAAACCAACCAGAACACGGCAAGATACCCGACTGTTTAACGATTGTAATTCCATTTTTTTTCTCTATCTCCTCTCTAAAAAATCCGAAGTCCGGATCAAAACTTGATTCAGGGCTGAAAGTAAATTCACTAAGACCGCGAGATACGTCCCAAAATGAAAGTCCAGTTCCTGCCAAATTATCTTCGCTATAAGCCACCAAGCAAGGCCCACTAATGAAGGCTATAAGCGAAAGTCCCAACATAACAGCTAACTTATTAATTCCTTTCATAGACTAGCTTTAATCATCGATTTAATTGTTCTCAATTAGAATCACTTGGCAGTATAAGCTAAAACTATGTATTAAAAAAAGCCCCCGGTCTCCCAGAGGCTTTTCCCACCCTCAAAACTATTCGTTGTTATTCTTGGCCTTGTCCGAAACCACGGTGGCCGCCGCCACGATGGCCGCCGAAACCTCCACAATCACTTACTCCACCGCCGGGCCCAAAGCCAAACTGGCCAACGCCGAGCTCATCTTGAATCCCACGGATTTGCTCCCGTAGTTGTTGCATTTCCCGCAGTTGCGAGAAATTATCAGCGGTGATTTTTTCGAGAATCGGTGCATCCGGATTCTGCTCAGCCACTAAGCTGGCCCAAGTCGCGTAATCACCAGCTTCAATCGCATTCTGAATCGCTTCACGTTCAGCCTCCATTTCAGTCCGACGGGTTTCCATTTCAGCGTGCCGCTCCAGCATTTCTTCAAATTGCGTTTCAGTGATGTTTGAGTTTCCGGTAGCCTCTACAAAAGCGTCATAGTCTTCAGATTCGATTGCCGCCTCGATAGCTTCCCGATTTTCAGAGTTAAATCCTTGGCCTCCTCCGCGCGGACCACCAAAGCCGCCAAAAGCGTACGTAGATGGAATTGCAGCGAGGAGAAAAAGTGCGACGACGCTCGTCGCGAGCATTTTTTTAGACATTTTTAAGTTGGTTAAATGATAATAGAAAACATTTGCTGGGGCCCGCGCTTGCCCGCCGACTTGTCTACCGTAGCTCCGGCGAAGGCGGAAGCCTTGGCGTAGGCGGGTCTTCGAGAACTAATACGCATGCATCTGCATTTTTCTTTCACGCATCATTTCACGCATATGCTCTGGAATTTCCGGACGAATAAATTCAGCTTCCAGACTGTTGATTCCGTTTTTTTCTCCAATCACGCGAACTCTATCTCCAACCACAAAATCAAACTGGGGCGGAATTTTGGCGTCTGAAATATCTACCTCCCAGATTGACCCATCGAGAGAACTAATCGACAAAACCACGCCTTCGGAAATGATAATCTCCCCAATCAAAAACCCCTCATCCGGGTTCTGCCACTCGGATTCATCGAAATGCGGCGGGAAATTCATCATCCGAAATTCTTGAAATTTAGGCAGCAAACCTGTTGAAAGCAATGAAACTCCTCCAGCAATACTGGCGGTCAGAATTGATCCAGCTAGTGCAATCAGGCCGAAACGGTAACCGCGTTTGGTCTTGCGCAGCAAGAAGAAGGCCAGCACTACAGCAGCGGCTATCCCAACAAACCAGAAAAATGGAATTGTGTGGGCAAAGAAATTAAGCTGGCCGCCGGGAAAATGCGGCCGGAGTTCCCATTCCGCCTCTAGTAAATCAGCTATCGAGGTGCCGACAAATACAGCCGCTAATAAAAGCGCGACAATAGCAAGTGCCCAAATTCCATAATTTTTTATAAGGAATATCCAGCGTTCGCGTGGAGCGATTTTTTGCTTCTTGATTTCAGCGAGAATTTTTTTAGATAGTTTTTGCATTGCCGAAGAATTAAATGAATTTGTGCAGATCAGCTTCTTGCGCAGCAGTTTCAAAGGCAGACTTGGCACGGTGAACCAGTGTTGCAACAGTTCCCATCGGTTTACGGAGAATATCAGAAATCTCGGAGTAATCTTTATCTTCTAGAAATTTCAGGATCAGAACTTCGCGATACTTCTGGGGAATTTCTGCCAAGACCGAGCGTACAAATCCCGCCAATAACTTTTCGTCTGTGGCAGCTGGAATATCCAGTGTCGATGCAATCAGTTGGGCGGCTTCAGCCGATTCAAGATTAATTTCTGCCGCACGCGCCGATCGCTTGCGCCAGGCTGAAATAACCTCATTGTGGGCGATCCGATAAATCCAACTACTAAACTTCAAATCCGGATCGAAATCCCGCAGATTTTGGTAAGCCTTGAGGAATACGTTTTGCAGTAAATCTTCGGCTTCCTCACGGGAGATATTGGAAATGCGCAGTAG
This sequence comes from Candidatus Peribacteraceae bacterium, assembly GCA_021734705.1. Classification (GTDB taxonomy): domain Bacteria; phylum Patescibacteriota; class Gracilibacteria; order JAHISY01; family JAHISY01; genus JAHISY01. The sequence goes on along the minus strand of JAIPIJ010000021.1, from coordinate 12,237 downwards.
ATAGCGCAACAGCGGCGCTTCGTATTTCTCAACGATTTTGGCGTACTCGTCCGGGTCCGCAATCGCACGCTCGACCAAAACTATGTCTGGTTGCATTAGTTTTTATTACGAGATTAAGTTTAGTTTTCTTTCACGAAAATCGCTAAACCAAACCATTTTTAGTTAAAAAAATTTGCAATTTCGGCTAAATTTTGATAAAATATACATGTTCCTTTACTGAGATTGTCTGCTCTTCTTGAATCGCTTCGGTGGTTCTCGAATCTCTCGATCACTCATTCCTCGGAATGAAATCAGTGCTGGAATCAAAACAAAAATAGCCTACTCCCTCGGGAAACGGGCTATTTTTGTATTTCAGGTTCTAGGGACTAGGTTTCAGGTTTCAGCAAATCAACCCCTCGGGTTGAGCGAGCGAAAAAAGTGCGACTCAAGTGTAACCCCTCGGGTTGAGTCACGTAGGCCTACAAAAAAACAAAATAATCAAATATCCAAGTTCTCCACGTTCTTCGCGTGAGTTTGGATAAATTTTCGCCGAGGTGGAACTTCCCCACCCATCAGTGTTTCGAAAATCTGATTGGCTTTTTCGGCATCTTCGACTGCGACCCGCAACTGAATACGCCGTTCCGGGTCCATCGTCGTTTCCCAGAGCTGCTCCGGATTCATTTCACCGAGACCTTTGTAGCGCTGGATTTTTACGCCACTGACAGATTTTTTCTTCGGTGAATCTTCCTCATCTTCCGATTCCGATTCTTCCTCCTCGCCAATCTCGGCCACCACTAATTTGTTATCTTTTAAAATTTTCAATTTCTCATCCTCATCGTAGGCGTACCAGATTTGTTTGCCTTTCGAGATTTTGTAAAGCGGCGGTACAGCGATGTAGAGAAATCCCCCATCAACCAGCGGACGAAAGTGGCGGTAAAAGAGCGTCAACAGAAGTGTGCGAATGTGTGAACCGTCGACATCAGCATCGGTCATAATCACGATCCGGTGGTAGCGCAATTTTTTGTAATCGAAAGTTTCACCGATCCCACAACCGAGCGCGAGAACTAGGTTCTTGACCTCATTATTCGCGAGCATTTTGTCGAGCCGAGCCTGTTCGACATTCAGAATCTTCCCGCGTAGCGGCAGGATCGCCTGCGTGTGGCGGTCACGGCCCTGCTTCGCCGAACCACCAGCCGAATCACCCTCGACGATGTAAAGTTCGCATTCTTCAGCTTTGCGTGAAGAACAATCGGCCAATTTGCCAGGCAAGTTTGAACCTTCGAGCGCACCCTTGCGCAGAACTGTGTCACGGGCTGCTCGCGCGGCAATCCGAGCCCGAGCCGCCAAAGCGCACTTACCGACCATCGCTCTGGCATCGGCTGGATTTTCTTCAAGGTGATTCGCAAAAGCCTCACCGAAAATTGCATTAACCGCTGACTGGACTTCAGCGTTACCGAGCTTGCCTTTCGTCTGGCCCTCGAATTGCGGATCTTTAACCTTGACGGAGATGATTGCGGTCAAGCCTTCTCGCACGTCATCGGCCGTCAGGTTCGTCTCATTCTCTTTCAGTAAACCGGACTTGCGGGCGTAAGTGTTGATTTCTCTGGTCAGCGCTGTGCGAAAACCAGTCATATGCGTACCGCCATCTACCGTATGAATATTATTGGCGAAAGAAAAAACTTCCTCGTTGTAAGCGTTGGTGTACTGCAGAGCTACCTCGACAAAAGCATCCGCGTGCTCTTTCTCAATATAAAAAACATCGGTCAGTTTTTCGCGGTTCTGGTCCAGATTGGCTACGTAAGATTTGATACCGCCCTCAAAATAAAACTTGTATTTGCGGTTCGCGCGCTCATCAATCACGGAAATCTTGACGCCTTTAGTGAGGTAGGCTTGCTGGCGCAGACGCGTGAAAACCGTATCCAGCTTGAATTCGGTACCCTCTTTAAAAATTTCTGGATCAGGATAGAAGGTAATTTTTGTACCAGAGGCATTGGATTTACCAACTTCTTTCAGCCCGCCAACCGGTTTACCGCCATCGCGGAATTCCTGCATATAATGTTTACCATCGCGGAATACTTCGGCGACAATCTTGGTCGAAAGCGCGTTGACGACCGAGACACCAACACCGTGCAAACCGCCAGAGACTTTGTAACCGGAATCATCTCCGCCGAACTTGCCTCCAGCGTGCAAAACTGTGAGGACAGTCTCAAGTGCGGATTTCTTAGTAACTTTGTGTTTCTCGACTGGAATACCGCGGCCGTTGTCCTGGACCGAACAACCGCCGTCTTTTTGTAGAATCACAGCAATATCACTAGCGTATCCAGCCATCGCTTCGTCGATGGAATTGTCGACAACTTCCCAAATCAAATGGTGCAAACCGCGTGCGTCGGTCGAACCGATATACATTCCCGGACGCTTACGAACTGGAGCAAGTCCCTCGAGGACTTGGATCTGATCAGCTGTATATTTTGAAGACATTTAGGTTGTAGGTTACAGGTTTCAGGTTTCAGGTTCGCTACTAGTCCCTAGCCACTAGAACCTAGAACCCAATTCCGCGGGATTCTAACAAAATTATACCGCGTCCGAAACAAAATTGAATAAAACTTCGCAAAAAAGCGGTTTTATGTTAATCTCAACAGAAGATGAAGAAGATAGCAGTTTTTTTTGAGCAACCGAAATTCGACGATTACCCGTTCGACGAGGAAGAGTATCACCGAGCCTACCACGAGTTCGCCAAGCTCCTGGCCGAAAAGAATGGTGAGTTTTTTATAACCCGCGGAGATAGCAGCTACCTAGGCGGAATGCGTTTCCGGCACGGTTGGCGCTGGAATGGCAAGAAGTTTGAGCAACTCGATGCGGAATTTCAGGTTGATGTGATTTACGACAAAAGCAACTCTGCCCTGACCCCCCCGTTTCGTTTTGAGTCGGAGGCGAAAATTTTGAATCCTAATCCGATCGTTGAAATCTGTAACGACAAATTCAAAACCCATGCCCTCTTCAAAGATATCTCTCCAGAGATAATCTTAGCCCTAGACGAAAAGCAGCTTGCTAAAGCCCTTCGTGATATGCGAGGCAAAAAAATGGTCTTAAAGCCAGTCAACGCCGAAGGCGGCGAAGGCGTGGTAATTGGTAACGCTGCGGAACTCAAATCGGCCAAAAAAGAATTTCCTGTCTTGGTACAAGAGTTTATTGACACCTCCGGTGGAATTCCGCAGGTGGATAAGATCGATTCACACCATGATTTTCGCATGGTCGTGATTGACGGAGAAATAGTCCAGTGTTTTGCCCGCACTCCCCCGGAAGGCAGTCTGACTGCAAATGTCGCCCAAGGCGGTTCGGCCCACGAGATTCCCCTCGCCAAAATTCCCGAGTCCGCCCGGGAAATTGCTGAGAAGGTTGACGCCAAATTCCAGAGTTACGACCGCGTTTACTCTGTCGATATCGGCTTTGATGAGACTGGCACGCCGAAATTAATCGAGCTGAATTCACAGCCAGCACTTTTTTCCAAAACCCGCGGCAAACAGTTCGCTGAATTTCAAAATAAACTTGCGGATGCCCTGCTTAGATTTTAAGCAACTACAACCTTCAGCTTCTCCTGATACTCTCGCGATTTTTTCTCCAGCGCCCGATAATTTTTGGCAGCTAATAGAATCACTGCGACTGGATCGAAGTTTTCCCGAGCATGCCCAACAGGCGAATTCTTCTTCGCCTTCAGGTTGAAATACTTTACTGCTGGATCTTTTTTCAGTTCGCGCAGATTTTCAATGCGCACAAATTTCCCATTTTTTTCTGGAAAAAGTTCCAGTAAAGAGACGTACTGCTGGGCTTGTTTCCTGCGGCGCACGGGCTGGCCCGTAACCGCGCGAATCAATAAATCAGGCAGATAGAATTCATAAGCGTGTGAGTACATCAATGGCCGATAACCACCCATGCGGCTAGCCATCTCGATAATCTTCACCGCGCCAGTATCGTCTACGATTAAATCAGTGAAAACCGCACAATTGCGCAGACCAAGAACCTTGATCGCGGTCTCGGTAATCTGCTTCGCTTCGCGCCAAATCTCACGCGGCATTTTCGACGGCAGCATCCGGTAGGCTAGGAAAGAGTCGTCGCGGCCAATCTCAGCCGCAGTAGTAACATCGACAATCGAAGGCGCGTGCCAAACTCGATGGCTATCGACTAGCGAAGAAACCGTAATTTGCCTTCCGTGAATGGCTTTTTCGACTAAGACCGTCTCACGTGGATCGGGATATTCGAAACGGAAATCGAGGTATTTAAAATCATTCATTAACTCCTCATCAATTTCATTTTTGAGCTTGCAAAATTCACGCCACGCGCGTGTAAGCGCGGCCTCGGAATCCACATGAAAAACACAGCGCGATTTCACCCCAGCAATGGATTTCAAGAAAACATCGCCGCCCAACTTCTTTCTCGCAGCTTTGGCCCCTACCAGACTTTTAGCCACCTCGAATTCGATATTTTCTGGCATCACCGAAAGCGCGTGTCGCATCAAGACTTTGTTGCGCGTACAAGCTGCCGCGTAAACTGTGGTTGAGGGAACATTCAGCCTTTCGGCCAGATAACTGCGCTGGACGACGAAATGGTCGTAATTCGAAACGACCGCCTTCACGTTGTATTTCGCGCTGATCTTTTCGGCAAGCTGGTCCCAAACTTCACGTGAATTTAGATCAGCCTCAAAAATTTCATCAAAAACTTTTGCTGCGCCATTGCGCTTCTGGCGCGTCACCAAAACTGCCGAGAAACCGGCGCGCCGCGCCGATTCGATCGCCTCCAGCTTGTGGCGGTATTCCGTGAAGACAATCGCTTTTTTGCGGCGCATGACAAAAGTCGCGGGAAGTTTAGAGATTCCTTTTCGTCCGTGCAACGATTAAAATTCGCGCGATGCTGAACCCCGAAATATTTCTTATCTTCGCCGAAAAAACAGTTGATAACGATCGTTTCCTAGAGCGCGCCCGTGAGTTGAAAGTGAAGCTGACTCCGCTTCCTGAAGCCGGTCTCGCCATTATTTTACGCAAGGATGGTATGCGCGTTTTTTTCTCAGGTCGCGATATCACGGCGCGAATTTTGCGCAGCCGGATTATTTTTCGCGGCAAGGGCGCGGGTAAAAATACAGTCATAGCACTGGCAAAATTCGCCAAGCAAAACCACGTTCCCTTCCTTGATTCAATCGAAAGCATCTCGCTCTCTGGCAAAACTTGTTATCTTCCGACTGTAAAGTTAAAAAAAACAAAACATATGCCTACTATTTTTTGTGAAAAAGTAAGTGATCTTCCAGGTAAAATCCCTTTTAAGTCACCTTTTGTCATAAAACCGGCCTCTGGTAACCGCGGACGCGGAGTGAGAGTCGCACACAGAATCACAGATTTAAAAAAGGGTAAATGGCAAGCGGTCTTGATCCAGCCACAAATGCAATTCGCGGCTGAATATCGGGTCCTAGTCTTAGGCCAAAAAGTGCTCGCCGTTGCTGAAAAATTCAAGGCCAAAAATTCACTTGTTGCTAATTTTTCACGCGGAGGGAACTTCCACGCCAGTGATTTACCAGTTACCTTAAAAAATGAGGCTACCCGAATTTGCCGAGATTTGGGTATCGAGCTCGGTGGAGTAGATTTCGCGCGAATCGGACGGACTTTTTATTTTTTGGAGGTAAATCGTGCTTGCGGAATTTGCGGGGTAGAAGAGTCAACTGGTGTCGACGCGAGCGGCAAGATTATTGAGTTTTTATTGAAAAAATAAACCGCTAGCCACTCCCCCGCCAATCAAGCTCCAAATCGGCGACCTGACTCGGGAGGATTTGACTTTGGTGAGAAACTAACCCGCTCTTCCGTCGACAGAGGCGGTGATATGAGAAGATTAAGTTTTGATTAAACGGAAATTTGCTAAAAAAAACAATCTAAATTAGCATAATTTAGCTTAAAAAATTTATGAAATTCAAAGCTGAACACGCCGGAAAATGGATCGTCGCCAAAGATGGAAAAATTGTGGCGGTTGATAAAACTTTGACTCGAGTGAAAAAACAAGTGGTTAGTCGAGGCGATTTCAGCGAACTGAGGTTTGCGCTTGTGCCTCGCGGCCATATCGCTGGCTGATATGCTTTTCAAATATTCCCAACAACAATTTGCTGATGGCGGAGGTATGAGCCTGCCGCTTATTCCGGTTACTTTTCGCAGCAAAAAGCACTCAATTCCTACTTTTGCCCTGATTGATTCCGGCGCGGATGTTCCGATTTTGCCGATCGAGATCGCGGGTGAATTGGGTTTGAAATTGAATTCAAAGGAAAAAATCGAAATGAATGCGGCGGGCGGGAATAAATTTTATGTTTATCCTTCGCCGGAAAAGGTCGAGTGCGTGATCGAACAAAAGGGTTTTCGCTCGATTGTTTTGCGCTCGCCGGTTTATTTCGCGGAATCAGCCTCGACGATTTTGTTGGGACACAATAATATTTTGTATCAGTTGAGGATTGTTTTGGATGGGGCGAAAAAGGAGGTTAGTGTGAATTAGGCGTTATCAATCGAACCCGTGCCCGCCGTCGATGCCCTGATCAAGCTCCAAATCGGCGACCTGACTCGGGAGGATTTGGGTTTGGTGGAAAATTAGAGAGAAAAACCTAATTCTAATATCTAGATTTACCATTTTCTTATTCTAGAAAATGCTTGAAAACTAGAATAAGGAATACTCTAACTCTAGAAGCTAGAATACGATTCTTGTCAAAGAATTCGACACTATTGAATAAAAAAGTTTGACATTAAGATTCCACTGTAATAAAATGGGGGCGAATTAATCCAACCAGCCATGCAAAACCTAATTATCAAAATGCGTACTGCGGCTAATCTTTCCCAAGCCCAAATGGCTAAACAACTTGGAATGTCCCGACCGACTTTTATCGATCTAGAAAAAGGCAAACGAGATATCACCCTGACAGAGCTTAAAAAAATGTCTCAAATTTTTGACATACCTCTTGAAATTTTTTTGGATGACGAACTCGGAGTCGAAGAAAAAGTGAAATGTCAAAATTTCAGCAAAAAATCTTTCAAAAAATTCCACGATTTAATTCTCCAGTGTATTCAGTACGGGGCCGACGATGACGGGAAAATCACTAAAACTAAATTGGCAAAGTTGGTTTATCTTTGCGATTTCACCCACTATTACAAGTATCTCAAACCAATTTCTGGATTTGAATATCGTCGAATGCCTCAAGGACCAGTCTCTATAGAGTTTTTTGAAATCATCGATAATGACAATTCGATTAGTGTCATGCCAAAAAAGAATGCTATGATGATTTCTCTTGTTGAAAAACCAGACAGCTCAACTTTGAACAAAAATGAAGAGGCTATCATCAAGGCAGTTTGTCAAAAATGGAAAAGCGCAAAGACTGACAGAATAGTCAAATTCACACACGAGCAAATTCCTTGGAAGGTTTGCCGCGAAAACGAAGTGATACCGTACGAGCTAATTAACAATGAAGCACCCGAGCATGTTTATTAAAGACCAGTGCTTTCGGGTTGTCTTTTCGGATTTCGCAGAAAGACATTTCTGTAAATCTTTTTTAAAGAAATATAAACGACAATGGATTGAGACCGAAAAAACCATCCGAGTAACTTTGGAACATGCCCATCAGTTCGAACAAACAAGCTTGATCGACAATCTCAAATTTTCACAAAATGACGGTGTCGGAATATTTAAATTGGATTTCAGAGTAGCTGGCACAAATGAGTCACCAAAAACTTCAGGGAACAGAGTAATTTTCTTCGTTTGCAATAATACTAGCAAAATAGAGATTTTACTCGTTTATGGAAAAGATCATTGCCAAAAAAACAAATCAGAAACTCAATGGATATTAGAGCAAATCAAACAAAACTTTTCTGAATATAAAGATTACGCGAGTTAATTTTTCTTTTATCTCAACGCCGCCTGCCACGTCGCTCACGAGCGAAGCGTGGCCTGCGCCGCGGCCAAGCGCGCGATCGGGACTCGGAACGGTGAGCAGCTGACGTAGTTCATCCCCACCCGGTGACAGAATTCGACTGAAGCCGGGTCGCCGCCGTGTTCGCCGCAGATACCGCACTTCAAATCCTTCTTATCCCGGCGGCCGCGTTCGATACCCATTTGAACCAATTCCCCCACTCCCCGCTGGTCTAGCGAAGCGAAAGGATCGACTTCGAGAATGCCTTTTTCGAGGTAGGTCGGCACGAATTTCGGCGCGTCGTCGCGGCTGAAGCCGAAGGTCAGCTGCGTGAGGTCATTGGTGCCGAAAGAGAAAAATTCGGCCTTACGCGCGATCTTGCGGGCGCGCACACAGGCGCGGGGAACCTCGATCATCGTCCCGACAGCGTATTTCAATTTCACACCAGATTTTTGGATAATGGCGTTGCCAGTCTCACGGACCACGGTCGCCAAAGCATAAAACTCTTCCATCATGCCGATGAGCGGAATCATAATCTCCGGCACGACATCGATGCGTTCTTTCTTGAGCTTGATTGCCGCTTCGAAAATCGCGCGGGATTGCATCTCGACGATCTCCGGATAGTTGATCATCAGGCGCGCACCGCGCATACCCATCATCGGATTCATCTCGTGCAGGGCGGCGATGCGTAAGTGAATTTTTTTGGTGTCGACTTTCAAATCCTTGGCGAGTGCCCGGATTTCCTTTTCCTCGTGCGGCAGGAATTCGTGCAAGGGCGGATCGAGCAGGCGAATCGTGACCGGCAGGCCGCGCATCGCTTTGAAAATCTTGTAGAAATCATCGCGTTGGAAAGGCAGGAGTTTGGCGAGGGCCTTTTTGCGCTCCTCGACAGTCTCGGCCAAGATCATTTCCCGGACAGCCATGATGCGCTTCGGCTCGAAAAACATATGCTCCGTGCGGCAAAGGCCGATACCCTCGGCTCCGAAAGCGCGGGCCGCCGCAGCGTCTTTGGGCGTATCAGCGTTGGTCCGGACGCGCAGCTTGCGGAACTTGTCCGCCCACTGCATCAGTTGGGCAAAGTCTTTATCTAGTTTGGGTTCGACTGTCGCCATCTGGCCGAGGATCACTTCGCCGGTCGATCCATCTAAAGTGATTATTTCACCCTCACGAACGGTCTTGCCAGAGACTTGGAATATTTTTTTCTTATAATCAATCTCAATTTTTTCCGCTCCAGCGACACAGCACTTACCCATCCCGCGGGCGACTACGGCGGCGTGTGAGGTCATCCCGCCCCGAGCCGTGAGAATTCCCTGGGAAGCGTGCATGCCGTGAATATCCTCCGGAGAGGTTTCTTTGCGGAGCAGCACAACCTTCTTGCCAGCCTTACCGAGCCGCTCGGCCTCATTCGCTGTGAAGACGACTGCACCACTGGCCGCACCCGGACTGGCCGGCAAGCCCTTGGCTAGCACGATTTTCTTGGCTTTCGGATCAATCGAGGGATGCAGCAATTGGTCGAGCGAATAGGGATCGACACGCAGCACCGCCTCTTTTTCGGAAATCATTTTTTCTTTGACTAGTTCGACGGCGATTCGGACAGCCGCCCGAGCCGTACGCTTACCTGTCCGAGTCTGCAGTAGGAATAACTTCCCACGTTCAATCGTGAACTCCAGATCCTGCATATCGCGGTAGTGCTTTTCCAGTTTTTGGTAAATCTGAGTCAACTCTTTGTAAACCTTGGCGTTAGTCTTCTGCAGATGCGAAATCGGCCGAGGCGTGCGGATACCGGCGACCACGTCCTCACCTTGGGCGTTCATCAGATACTCACCAAAGAATTTCTTTTCACCGGTGGCTGGATCGCGCGTGAAAGCCACGCCGGTTCCGGAATCATTACCGAGGTTGCCGAAGACCATCGCCTGCACGTTTACCGCTGTACCGATCAAGCCTTTGATACTGTTCATCTGGCGATAGTAAACCGCCCGCGGATTATCCCAGCTGCCAAAAACCGCCTCAATCGCTAATTTCAACTGTTCCAGCGGCTGCTGTGGGAAATCTTTACCGATCGAACTACGGACTACCTTTTTGAAATTCGCAGTCAGCTTCTTCAAATCTGCCGCATCCAGATCAACATCATTTTTAACTTTTTTAGCCTTTTTCATCTTTTCGATTTCAGCCTCGAATTTCTCATGCGAAACTTCCAAGACTACGTCACCGAACATTTGAATGAAGCGGCGGTAGGCGTCCCAGGCGAAACGCTCGTCTCCGGAAATTTTCGCTAGGCCAACAACAGATTTGTCATTCATTCCCAAATTCAAAACCGTATCCATCATGCCCGGCATTGAGACCGCTGCACCGGAACGGACAGAAACCAGCAAAGGATCCTCGGCCGCACCTAGCTTTTTGCCCATTTGTTTTTCCAATTTTTTGAGGTGCTGCTCGACATCCTGCATCAAGCCAGCTGGGAAGCGCTTGGCTTTGGCTTGCCCTGAGCCCGCCGAACGGGAATACTCCGCGCAAGTCTCAGTCGTAATTGTAAATCCCGGCGGCACCGGTATCCCAAGTCCGCTCATCTCGGCGAGATTGGCACCCTTGCCGCCCAGCAGCTCCTTCATCTTCGCATTCCCCTCGGTGAAGTCATAAACACGTTTTTTGGACATTTGGAAAAAATTAAACAAAAAGCCCCTTAAAATTTGGGGCGAAAGATTTTTTTAGAGTGCATTTTTAGATTGAAAAGTATTTTCCTTCCTTATAATCCTTAAAGCTCTTTATCATCTTTATAATCCTTATAATCCTTCTCACAATCCTTCCCAGAGGTGCGAAGATTTTAGCGACCGGATAGAGCCTCGGCAACTCGGAGCTTTGAACAAAATTTTTGTGCTAAAATTTTAGCTCGTGCAAATCACCTTTTTTTCAGTCTCGAAATTCGTTTGGAGCTATCTCAGGCGAAAGCCAATTTGGCTATCCGGAGTGCTTTTCTTGGTTATTTTCCAAACCGCGGCTGAGCTCGCGATGCCTCAGCTTTTCGGTTTATTGGCCGACACTTTAGCGAAGTTTGCCAACGAAACTTCTGCTGCTTTTCCTAAACTTTGGTGGATCTTGGGAGGAATTGGCGCAGCCGGACTTTTCTTTTGGACTACAAACAAGGGGAAAAATATTTTCTGGGATTGGCGCTGGCTGCCTATGCTAAAGAAAATCCAGACCGACGCTTTTTTTCGCGTCCAGCGTTTCTCGACAGACTGGCACGTGAATTCTTTCTCTGGAGCTACCGTCCGCAAAATTACCCGCGGCGTCTGGGCTGCCAATAGTTTCGTCGATCAGTTCCTCTTCGTCTTCATTCCACTCTCGATCTTGCTCCTCGGAATGATTGTCTTGATGTTTTGGCGTTGGGCTGAAATCGGCTTAATCATCGCCGGCGGTACGGCGGTTTATCTCATTTTCAGCGTATTCGTCGTAAAGAAATTTGTCGCACCGCGTGCAAGGGCCGCGACCCGCACGGATACGAAAATCGGCGCGACCGTTGCCGATGCAGTTTCGTGCAATGCGACGGTGAAAATTTTTGGCCGGGAAAATTTCGAAGACCGCCGTTTCGAGCGCGTCGTCGAAAAATGGCGGCAGCGGCACTGGCAGCTCTGGACGGCTTTCAACCTGACTGATATCTCGCAGTCTTTCGTGATGACGGCTTTCAAATTCGCACTCCTAATCCCCATCGTCATCTTTTGGGCGAATGGCACGGCGACTGTCGGCGATGCTGTTTTCGTCCTCTCGAGCTACAACCTGATCGCGAGCCACCTGCGCTCGATTGGCGAGCGGATTCGGGAAACGCAAAAGGCTGCCAGCGAAATGGAGGACCTGGTCGAGTTCAGCTTGATGGACTTCTATGTAGCCGACCGTCCCGGAGCACAGAAGCTGGAAATTAAGCGCGGCGCAGTCGAATTTCGTAATGTTACATTTCGGTATTCAAATCAGAAAAAACCGATTTACAAAAACTTAAGCCTAAAGATTGAACCGGGTGAAAAGATCGCGCTAGTCGGACGCAGCGGCGGCGGCAAGACAACTTTCGTGAAGTTATTGCAAAGGCTTTATGATGTGCAAGGCGGCGCCATCCTCTTCGACGGGCAGAATATCTCCAAGATCACGCAGAAGAGCTTACGGCGCGCAGTTGGAGTAGTTCCGCAGGAACCAATACTCTTCCACCGCAGTCTCGCGGAAAATATCGCCTACGGCCGTCCCGATGCAAAGATCAGAGAAATCAAACGCGCCGCCAAACTCGCCCACGCTGATGAATTCATCGCGAAGCTGCCGGAAAAATACGAGACCTATGTCGGTGAGCGTGGTGTGAA
>JAIPIJ010000020.1 GCA_021734705.1 Candidatus Peribacteraceae bacterium | reverse complement strand
CTTAGTAGCACTCGGCTTAGCATTTATGCTCCGCAAAAAATTTGTAAATGTTTAAAAAAATCAAAAATATCGTTTCGAACCAGGCGGACAAAATCATCCGTGACCCGGTCCACGCGAGCCGGGTGGTGGTTTCGAGCGTCCTGATCTTGGGGATTTTCTCACTGACTTTAAATCTTGGTGCGCAAGTCGCCCCAGAATTGCTGGGTGCAGACAGCACCAGAGCAGAACAAGTCAGCATCCCGACTAAAAAAGCAGTCGCTGAATATCAATCAGAAGCCGACAAGGCCGTTCTGGAGCTTGCGGATAAGTGTATGACCAGCCGTGGCAAGGATACGCCTGAATGGAAAGAGTTTATGAATAATTTTGAAAAAAGTATGTCTGGCATCTTGCCCGGAGCAGGCAATCTCATTCTCAATAACCCTGGAATTGTTAGCGATCGTAAAAAGCAGCTTGTTGTCGAGGTTATGAAAAAGTACTCAAATCTAAAATTTTGTATTCCAGAAGAAACTTTTGAAACACTTGAGCAAGAAAACTATAAAAAGCTTAGTCAACATCTTGGACCATTCTTTCAGGTCCGCCTGCGAGAAGACGATACCAGTGGTGAATATCCCGCAAATGAAGTTCACCCTGTTTTTATATCTAATTTCTCAAATGAGCTCTATTATGCCGAGAAAGATATTTTAGACACATCTATTTTTGTTACAGATATAATTGATCGAGCAATCGATTCCGCTGTTAAGCTAGACCAACAAACTGGCGATGAAGTCGCTCTCCTGACATCCGTAACATCCAATCGTCTTGCTGCGACTACTAACTATGCACTTAAAAAGGTCGGTGAAGTTAATTCAGATGACAGCAACATCGACGCATCTATTTCCGGGATCTTGTACGACATCCGTGAAATCCTAGCTATTGAGCATACTGTAGGGAAACCAGTTATGAACGGTGGTAGCTGGGAGAAGCCTCCTGTCTCAGCAGAACTCAAAAAACGCATCGGGCAAGCTAAGGGACACGATCCTGTCTATGCATCTAATATATCATTAGAACAGCTTGGCCTGCCATCTGTGGGAGATGAAATCTATGACGAAATTGACAGACTGATTAAGGGAGATAATCAAATCTCCTATGGTCTTTTAAATCTATTTAGTATTGAAGACCGCCCTGTACTTTCTAAATATCTGGGCATCGGCATGGTCATGTATGCCGGCTCAAAACTCGGACTAGACCCATTCACTCCAGGAGCAGAAGACGATGTCGCAACAGCAGCCAATACTTTCACAATCAAAGTCAACAATCCTCCCGATGATCAAGTTTGTTACCCTCTTGATCCATCACAGAAAGACAAAAAATGTTTCGATTTCGCGCCACAAGTTATTTTACTAAGTGCTTAAAAATAAAAACATTCTCGTAATCTCCTTGCTCGCCGCCTACCTCGGCTTCATCGGCGCGAACCTGGCTTGGCAGCAAGGTGACGGATTTTTGGCTGCCATCCTATCAGCTGACGTTGACAGCACTGCAGATTCAGACAACCCGCAAATGACTCCCGAAGAGCTGCTGGCTGCTGCTGAAGAAGCACGCGCGAAAGCTGACGAATCAGTAGCTGGTGCCCGCGAAGAAGCTAAAAAGGCTAAGGAGAAAAATATTCAAACCGCCCAAGACCTTTATGCGGCTGCAAAACTTAGAGCGGATAATCAAACTGACAGCCAAAAAGCAGACAAGTATCAAGCCGATGCTTATGAGATTGCTCTGTGCAAACAAAAACCAGAAGTTTGCACTCCCACACCAGCTATTAATAATCCAAAATATAAGGCGACTTTAGACTTTATCAAGAAGCAGAAAGAAAAAGCAGAGACTTTAGGCCAAATGGGAACAAGTATACAAAAACAAGTCATCGCCCAAAAAACCGCGATCCAGGCACTGCGGGCAAAACTAGATTTTATAGACAAATATGGCCTAGAGACGCCACAGGGTTTGGGTGATGATGTCAAAAAGCTTCAAGAGGAAGCTCTGGAGAACTGTCTGTCAGGAGCTCAGGCTGTAGCTGGCATAGACGCTGTGAAAGAGGCCGCACAGGCAACTGCTAATGCCGCAAAAGCAGCCGGAATATCGGATGAGGTAGTTCAGACCTGCGATGAATGGGAAAGCGAAGAAGAGTGTGAGCCTGGAGTTACACCGGAAAGAGTCGGCACATTAGAGCCATCAGAAGGAGAAGCTGTTGAAACCGAAACTGTGAACCCCGTCGAAGCTGAACAGAAACGCCAAGCTGAAACCCAGAAACAATGCGCGGCCTTGAAGACAGCAGCCAGCACTGGCAATCTTGATGCTGCTGCCATGAGAACTAGCCTCAACCAATTAGAGGCAGGAATCGATTCAACCGCTGCGAAACAACAGACAAAGATCAACGGGGCTAAAGTCGCTGCCACCAAAGATATCGAAGAACAAACAAAATCAGCCGAACAACAACGACAGAACAAAAGCGAGGCAGCAGCAGCTACTCAGCTCGCGGCCAACAAAGCCGAGTTTGACGCGGCTACAGAAGAAGCTGCTGGCCCATCTCCCATCCCAATCGGATTCAGTAATACAGGCATCAATGGCGAAAAAATTCTTCCTAACTTTGAAGGCGACGTAATCCCAATCGTTCCAGTAGTCTTCGACGAGAAGTATCTCGTCCCTTCCTGGAATTATGGTTACGGCTATGGCGGCGACAGCCCCGGCAGTATGAATAGCCCCGGCATGAGCAACGCTGACCTAGGCTACTACGAATAAAATGACCACTCGCGCGCACATCTCGCATCGCAATCAAACCGCTGCTGTCGGCTACATCCCCTTGCTAAATTTCCTAATTTTCTGGGCACATCGGCATGAGCGCTTCGTAGTCGAACACGCCATCAATGGAATCCTGCTGACATTTTATTTCCTCGGAGCCTACTTCCTAATTCCAGATTTCGGGATTTACATTGCCCTGCTTTTCGTCGCCGGTGTCGCTGTCGGTTTCATTCATGCTTCCAGCGGACGTGAGTTTCGCTTGCCGCTGATTGCCGATTTTGTCGACTGGCTCGCAGACTTTTTTGACAAAAAATAAAACGCTCTTTAAACTCACCACCAATTTGTGCCCAAACTGTATTTTGGGAAATTGGTTTTTAGGATAATTTTTTGAGTCCCAAAAGCTTCGCTTCCGTTTTTCCGGCAAATCTTTTTGAAAAAATAAAAGTAGAGTTTTCTGGAAACCCAAACTTCACCCTCTCTGGTGCAGGCAATTTTTCTGCAAAAAGTTTAATGGCCGACAAACTGTTGAACGGTGAGAAACTAACGCTCTGGGTGGTCAATGATGCTGGTGAAGCTAATGCCCTGGCAGCGCATCTGAACGAGTGGCAGGATCGCGAGGTCAAGATTTTCGCAGCTGAAAAAACCGATGAAACCGAGCGAGAACGCACTTTGCGGCTGATTCGTGAAGCCCTCGCCTTAGAAAAATCAGGCGCGATCCTGATTACAACCTTCCTGGATGCCCAGACTCTGCTGCCGAACTTAAACCAACTGGAGCGCGAAAGCCTAGAGCTCCAGCTTGGCGCAGAAATTAATCGAACTGAATTTTTCAATGATCTGATCGCCCGTGGTTATACGAATGTTGATAGTGAAACTGAAATTTGGCCCGGTAATTATCGAGCAATTGGAAACGTAATTAAGGTTTTCCCGCCAAATTTAGAAAATCCGATCACTGTCGAACTTGATGGCGAGCAGATTGAATCAATTTCTCAAACCCAGGGAGAGAAGCTGGAAAACCTGAAGCTCTTGCCAATTAATGAAGAAAACGAATCTGTCGACCTAATCACCGCCCTACCCGACGGAGCGCTTGTGATCGCCGATGAGCTAATCGGCGAAGACAACGGCAACAGCGGCTTTGACAATAACGGAGAGGCTTTGCCAACTATAGAAGCCTGGCTGGCCCGCAATCCCGCTGTTAAAAAATTATTTTTTACGAGTTTTCCCGAAGAGAATGTCAAATTTGCGCACCTGCGCTTTTTGAGCGTACTGAAGTTCGTCACACCCCGAGACCTTATCGACGACCTAAGAGTCAAAAAAGATGGGGGCTGGCAAGTCCTAATCCTGACTAAGCAGCGCACCGAACTAGAGAATATTTTGCAAGAATATAATTTCGTCTTCGGCGAAGGCACGAAAATTGAAATTCGCGAATTAGCTGAAGAAGATTTTTCACCACAGGCTTTCCAAAATCCAGAGCTCAAGATCGCAGTTTTGACTGACCGAGAAATCTTTGGCTTTCAGCGCAGCGGCAAATCAGTCAGCGAGCAGAAAGTCTATCTCGATTTCATCACGAGCCTGAAGAACGGAGATTACGTAGTCCATCTAGATCACGGGATCGGAATATTCCGCGGGATTGAGCAGAAAACCGTTGACGAAATCACCCGAGAATATTTGCGAATTGATTATGCCGTCGGTGACAAACTTTTTGTGCCAATCGACCAGGCTGACAAAGTCAATCGTTTTATCGGCACCGGTGATGCTCCTCCACGGCTTACCCGCCTCGGCAGTTCAGAATGGACCACAGTCCAAAAACGCGTCGCTGCCGAAACCAAAAAAGTAGCCAAGGAACTTTTGAACCTTTACGCTGCGCGCGCAGCGGCGACCGGAGTCCAGTTTAGTGGCGACGGACCCAAACAGGCTGAATTCGAAAAGAACTTTCCCTACGAAGAAACCCCAGGGCAATTACGCGCGATTCAAGATGTGAAGTCTGATATGGAGGCCAAGAAGCCAATGGATCGGCTAGTCTGCGGAGACGTCGGCTTTGGCAAAACTGAAGTCGCGATGCGCGCTGCCTTCAAAGCAGCGCTTGCTGGCAAACAAGTCGCCTTCATCTCACCGATTACAATTTTGACCGACCAGCATTTCAAAAGCTTTTCGAAACGTCTCGAGGGTTTCGACATAAGTTGCGAAATGCTAAGCCGTTTCAAAACTCCCGCTCAACAGAAAAAAATCTTAGGAGGATTGGCTGAAGGCAGCGTACAAATTGTGATTGGTACACACCGCCTGCTCCAACCGGATGTGAAGTTCAAAGACCTCGGTCTGGTAATCATCGATGAAGAACAGCGCTTCGGCGTGAAACAAAAGGAAAAACTAAAAGAACTGCGCAAGCAGGTCGACATCCTCACGATGACTGCCACACCGATTCCACGTACGCTAAATATGGCTCTGAATAAATTACGTGACATCACAACAATCAGTACTCCCCCGCCAGGGCGTTTACCGATCATCACCGAAGTGCGCCACTTCTCGTGGCATTTGATCAAAGAGGCGATTGAAAAAGAGTTGGCTCACGGCGGCCAGGTTTACTTCCTACACAACCGCGTCGCGACCATCGAGGGCATCGCCGAAAAACTCCGCAGCTTATTGCCAGATGCACGCTTCGTCGTTACGCACGGACAGCTCAAAGCTGATGAGCTTGAAAACAGGATTCTAGATTTCAAAAATGGTGAATATGATGTTCTGGTTTCTTCGGCGATTATTGAGAACGGCATTGATTTGCCGAACGCCAATACGCTAATTGTGAATGACGCTGAAAATTTCGGGCTTTCGCAGCTTTATCAGTTACGTGGGCGCGTTGGCCGTAGCCGCAAACAGGCTTACGCATTTTTCCTCTACAATACACGACATCTGAAAACCGACGCCAAAAAACGCCTGCGCGCGATCGTCGAAGCCAGCGAACTCGGCGCTGGTTTTGAGATTGCGATGAAGGACCTCGAAATTCGCGGGGCCGGCGACATTCTCGGTGCGAGTCAATCTGGTGCGATCAACGTCGTCGGCGTATCACATTTCGTCAGAATGCTAAACCAAGCCGTCGAAGATCTGAAAGCTGGCAAAAAGCCAGACACTGGTGAGGAATCCGTCGAGAAGAAATCCGACGTCAATCTCGAGCTGCCCGTCTCAGCATTTATTCCGACAAATTATATTTCCGACACGAAAGAAAAGATTCGGGCCTACCAGAAACTTTCTGCAGCCGATTCGGTCGAGGATTTGAACGAGCAAAAGCACGAACTAGTCGAAGAATTCGGACACCTGCCGATTGAGGTCATGAATCTCTTGAAAGTCATCCGCTTGAAGCTAGCTTGTCGCCGCGCTGGCGTGATTGCGGTCAAAGTCGGCCGGGTTTCACCACGCCTGCGTGAAGCGATCCTCACGCTTGGAGAAAAAGTAAAACCGGGCAATATCTTGAGCGCCCTGCGAGAGAATCCGGCTTGGCAGATTTCCGGAGATAAGCTCAAGATCGATGTCAGCGCTCTCGGTGTGAACTGGCTGGAGGGTTTGCAAAAAACGGTTGAGGCGCTGGCTGTCGAAGTGAAAAGTGATGAGGTTCTGACAAAAGACACATAGGAACAATGTATGGAACGAATATATTCGTTCCCCTTGACTCCTTTCTTTGAGGATTCTGCGAGGATTACACCATATTTTTCTGTTAAAATCCGCGCGTGCAGAAATTAATTTGCAGCTCGTGCCAAAAAGAATTCGCGCTCGCGGATAAGCGCGTAGTTTGCGAATGTGGTGGCTTATTAGACCTAGAGCAACCGCTGGAAGATCTAAAGAAGCTCGATCTCAAGAAAATTTTTGATGACCGCCTCGGCAGCCGTGAACTTCCGGATGCTAGTGGCGTTTGGCGCTATCGAGAATTACTTTTCCCCTCCCCTGACAAGGGGAGGCCGGGAGGGGTTATTTCCCGCTTCGAGGGCAATACCCGCCTTTACCATTCGGAGAAAATCTCAGCAGAAATCGGGTCAGATGTATTTTTCAAGCACGAAGGTGAAAACCCGAGTGCGAGCTTCAAAGACCGCGGAATGACTGCGGCGGTTACGGCTGGTGCTGGAATTGGTTGCCGGAATTTTGTTTGCGCTTCGACTGGCAATACTTCCGCTAGTCTCGCAAGCTACTGCTCCCACGCCGGGTTGAACGGAATTGTGGTGATCCCAGAAGGCAAGATTGCCTACGGCAAATTGAGCCAAGCCCTCGCCTTCGGAGCGAAAGTCCTGCAGGTCAAAGGCAACTTCGACGCGGCGATGAACCTAGTCAATGAGCTTGGCCGCAAATTTGACCCTGATAATCCAGGTGAATCAGTCTATGTTTTGAATTCAGTAAATCCTTTCCGGATCGAGGGCCAAAAGACGATCGTGCTGGAAATATTGCAGCAACTAAACTGGGAGGCTCCGGACTGGATTGTGCTGCCGGCTGGAAACCTGGGTAATACTTCAGCTTTTGGCAAAGCGATTAGTGAAGCCTTTGAGCTGGGATTGATTAAGAAAAAACCTCGACTAGCTGC
Organism: Candidatus Peribacteraceae bacterium; assembly: GCA_021734705.1. Taxonomy (GTDB): domain Bacteria; phylum Patescibacteriota; class Gracilibacteria; order JAHISY01; family JAHISY01; genus JAHISY01. The sequence continues at coordinate 9,846 of JAIPIJ010000020.1, read as the reverse complement.
CGTGCAAGCCACTGGTGCGAATCCATTCTTTAAATATTTTGAATCCGGCTGGAAAGAATTCGCAGCTGTTGAAGATCCGGAAACTATCGCCACTGCGATCAAAATTGGCAATCCGCAAAGCTACCTACGCGCGCGTAAAGCAATCGAAGCGACTGATGGAGTCGTCTTGGAAGCTAGCGAAGATGAAATTCTAGACGCTAAAGCAACAATTGATGGCGCAGGCATCGGCTGTGAGCCAGCTTCGGCTTGTTCACTAGCAGGCATACGCCAGCTCGTGAAATCAGGAGCAATTAAAAAGGGCCAAAAAGTTGTCGGTGTTCTGACCGGACACCTGCTCAAAGATCCCGACGCCACGATCAATTACCATCTCGGTAAACTCGACGGGATCGAAGCAAAAAAAGCCAACCAGCCAGTCGAAATCGAAGCTAGTGTGGATGCTTTTTTCGCGGCAATTCGCTAAAATAACAGCGTGAAAAAAGATTTTTTGTCGATTGCCGATCTTTCGCAGGAGCAGATTTTGGAGTTGCTGGATGTTGCCGCGATGCAAAAACGCGGGATGACTGCAGAGAATTTGGCGAAGAAACAAGTCGCTCTTTATTTCGAGAAACCGAGCCTGCGCACCAAGGCTAGTTTTGAGGTTAGTGTTCAAGAGCTCGGTGGGAATTTTTCCTATTTCGCCACAGATGAAGTCGGCAAGATGGGCGAACGTGAAAGTATTGAGGATTTTGCTAAGGTCCTCTCGGCTTATTTCGATGCGATCGTTGCCCGAGTTTTTAGCCACGCTGATTTAGAAAAATTTGCAGCGGCAGCGAGCGTACCAGTCATAAACGCGCTTTCTGACCACGAGCATCCCTGCCAAGTTCTAGCTGACCTACTCACTATTCGAGAAAAACTTGGACGGCTGAAAGATTTCAAAATTACCTTCTTGGGCGATGGCAACAATGTTGCCCTTTCGCTAGCCCTGGCTGCAGAAATTTTAGGATTTGAGTTTGCGCTAGCTGGGCCTGAGCAGCACCAACTTGATTACAAGCAGATTACACAGACTGAAAATCTAGACGAGGCCTTGAAAGACGCTGATGTCATCTACACCGACACCTGGAATAGCATGGGTGATACCAAAAAGTCTGATGAGCCAATGCTACCATTCCAGCTGAATACCGAGACACTCAAAAAAGCGAAACCTGAGGCGATCGTGATGCACTGCCTGCCTGCCCATCGCGGTAAGGAAATTACCGATGAGGTAATCGACGGGCCACAGTCAGTAGTTTTTGAGCAAGCCGCTAACCGACTTCCTGCCCAAAAAGCTCTATTGATTAAGATTTTTGCTAAGACGATTTAAGTGGATTTAAGAAATCTTTGAATCGAGCAAAGCTTGATGCAATTAAGGCTGACAGAGCCAGTAGGGCTAGAAATAACCATTTTAGATTTGCAGTGTAATTTTCTTGATTCAGGGTAAACATATTGGCTTCTAAAAATTCTGGTACAGCCTCGAAAGCAGACAGCTTTAACTCGCCGTTTTCAGGCTTCACGAAAACTCTGTAGTCATTACCATTGCGAAAAAGTACCCGTGCCAAAAGCGCACTACTGCCTTCCCCAAAATAAATTTTTTGGCCGCTTATTTCAAAAAAATTAGAGTTAATTTTGACGCTTCCGGAAAATTTTTGCGTGTCAAATTTGTTTTGTTCTCCGGGTGTAATGAATCTGCTCATTCGAATATTTTCTCCATCAAAAGCTAGGCCCACACCCTCAACTGGGCTTTCGAAATCAAATTCAGCGACTATCTGGCCAATAAAATCTTTGAGCTGAACCTTTTCGTACCCCGAATTGTTCAGTGCGAGCTTAGTCAAACTGCGCGGGAAAACTTTGAATTCCCCAGGACGCAAAATAACCGTATTAGGAATTAGGAAACTTTTTTTATTGTCGGAAAGCTCCCAGTTACCGAGATTAACCGAAGCCGTTCCGAAGTTTTCGATTTCTATAAATTCTTCCGCAGCATCATTCCCAACAGGGTTGGCTAGAATTTCAGAAATGCGAATCGCGTCCGATAAGTTTCCATTAGTATACTGCGTATAATTAGAATTCTGTTTCGGTGATGTAGCCGACTTCGAAACAGAAGTTTGTACCTGTGGGATAAATTTATCGGCCAGCGAAAAATTCAGAACTTTTTGGGCAACGCCCTCTAGCCCGTGCGGATCGATCAGCTGCGTAAAAATGTGGTGTTCGCCCTGCTGCAGCTCCCGATCAAGTGTGTAGTTCCAGTTTCCATTTCTACTAACTGGAACTTCAATCACTTCGAGCTCCGACTGGATATAGACACGCATACACCCGCCGGGTACGCCGATTCCCGAAAGTGAAATTTTCTGAGAGTCCACCGAACTTTCCAGCTGTGAGTTCGTCAGCGCAGCCAAAGTCGTCCGGTAGCTTTTGAGCTTCTCGGCATCGGCGTCAGGCTGGATCGGGTCGGACCCATTTTGAATTTCAAAAAAATCCGGTAAGCCGTCGCCATCAGAATCAAAATTCTGCGGATCAGTTTGTTTTTCCAGCTCCTCTAAGTCAGTTAATCCGTCACCATCCGTATCTTCGTCAGCTTTTAGGATTTTATAAAAACTATTAGCTGCGCCCGGAGTGGGAATCACAGTTTCATAAAATTCTTCAGATAAATTTTTGGCAAAAGTGCTCCCCTCTGAAATTTTCGGGAATTCGACTGAATCAACAGCTATACCATTAGGATCAATAAGCTTCAGTAAATCTCCAGAATTGCGAAGCGTGAGCAAACCAGGAAAAGCACGATATTCCTGAGAACCTAAAATTATCGATTCTGTAAATTCAAATTCTTTGCTGCCTGTCAGAATTTTCCAGCCAAAAAGCTCAATTGGGGTTTCGCCAAGATTGACGAGCTCAAACCACTCAACGCCGGCATCTTTGCCGCGCGGATTCGGCATAATTTCCGAAATCCGAATGTCTCCGGTCATTGTGGCAATTGCTTCCAGCTCTGGAGGCTCGAAATCAGCGGGGTGATTTTGCAACCCGGGAGTCGCAAAAGCAGTCACAAACCAGTCTACGGCTGAATTGCTGTCCGGATTTTCCGGATCGCGGACGATTACAGACCCGCGAGAAACTTGAGAAGAATCAAGCGCGTCCGCAAAATCCGTAGAAATCCAGGCCTGCTTATCAACAAGCTCTTGAATATCAGCCTCCTCTCCACGGCTCCATTTACCATCACGGTTTTCCCACACAACCGCATCTTCAATCACACCATTGGAATCACGCAGGGTAAGCTGTTCGTCTGTGGCGGTCAGCCCGGAACGGTCAGAAAATATTTTTGTAAAACCATCTCCCCGCTCAATTACAGTTGGGTTTTCTGACTTGAACTCAAGCAAGAGAAATGCCCCGGTTTTGAGAAAAGTATTACGCGGAATAGTTTTGATGCGCTTATCAGCTTCGAAATAAAAACCGCCTAGCTCAACTCCCCGTCCGTCATTACCATCATCCATTACAAATATCTCAATCCAGTCGGGAGATGAATTGAAAGCCACCTCATTGATTTTGAGCTCAACTTGATCGACCGGCCAAGAGTCAAAAACTGGCTCATCTGCGCTTGTACGTGCGTTTATACTTCCGCCGCTACCGTTGCTACATTGGCTAATTTGGAAAATTTGTTTCACCTCACTGGTCGCACCAAGTGCATCACGGGTTAGTAAGGAAACTTCATAAGCTCCTGGTGCGAAATAAAATCCAGAGGGATTTTCCTCGTCAGAATTAGTCCCGTCACCGAAATCCCACTCAAACTCCAGCTCATCACCATCCGGGTCAGAGGAATCTTCAGCAGCTAGGTTGACGTAGAGGGAACATTCCCCGCTAGTTTTACCGGAACCCTGAATCGTGATGTTCGCCACAGGATCAGCGTTTGATTCCGTGTTCTCCGTACCCGGGGTTGGATGCCAAAACTCCATCCATTCAGATAAATTCTCCGCCAGACGTCCGAAAGACTTCCCCTCGGTTGCGTTGGCATAAGCTTTTGAATCAACTACGCCGCCCTCCGGATTATTCAGAACAACTTCACCACTCGTGCTAACAAGTGCCGACCAGTCCGGAAAATCCACCGCGGTGAAAACCAAAAACCCAGTAGCAGCAATTTCTCCAGAAATTTGCACGCCATTAAGGTTATAACCCGTTAAATCAATTGGATTTTCGCTTGGGTTAAAAAGCTCAATCCATTCGTTTTCAGAATCCGATCCTGCCGGAGCTGGAACAAACTCGTTAATCACAAGATGATTTTCAACATCCAACTCTATCGAACTAGAATTATTGGCCAGGTTCTCATCTGTAGATAATTCAATCTCGGCATTAACTGCGTAATTACCCACTTCAAAACTTTGCGAAAAGGTTTTGGCGATCTGGCTAAAAGTGGCTAATTCGGTAATTGTCTCCCGCGAAATTTCAGAACCATTGATTTTCCAAACCAAATCAAAATCCTCAACATTCAGGCCCCGGTTTTCTAAGTTCACAGAAAAGGTGGCAGTTCCACCAGGAAGTACGCTACTCGGCTCAGCCGAAATTTCGGCCAAAGCTAAATCATGGTCAAAAAAGTTAGCTGCTCGCGGTGTACCGTCAGCTTCGAAACTAGTACTGAAATTTTCGGTATCAACTCTTGCCAAAGTCTGACGCGAATCAGAATCACCGCCGAGTGACCAAGCATCCGAGCCATCAATTCGGTCAATCTCAGACCCAGCCGCATCCAGCAAAATTAAAATTTCTCCGGAATTACTCAGTCCGCCTGTATAAACCTGATCGGCGGGAACATCCGGGGCTGAATCGTCGTCTGTGCGTTCTAGCAGGAAGAATTCACCCGGAGGTATTTCCCCGCTTAAAATAATTTCCAGTGATTCATCCGCAGTAATAATTTTCCAGCCGTCGAGTAGGAAAATCTTGTCGCGCGTAATATTGTGGAGTTCAATCCACTCATCAGCCGATGAATCTGTCGAACCAGCCCAAGCAATTTCATTCAAGAGCAGTTCTCTGGATTCAGCTTCAGCTACCAAAGATTCCACTGTCGTATCGAGCACGAAAGTTACTATTTCAGAAAAATCTGAGTAATTGTCTCCGTCAAAAGCTCTCGCACACCAAAAATATTCTCCATCAGGAAGTTCGGGAAATTCTTTTGTCGCCGTGGCGTTATTGCCCACTAATTCCGAGACTTCACTAAAAAGATAATCCTCAGAGCCACAAACATCCGGACTATCGGTAAAAATTCGAAACTCAATCCAGCCCATTTCCTCTTCCGGGTCAGAATATTTCGCAGCTAAAGTTTTTGAATCCGTTGCGGAGATTGGTGCTAGCTCGCTTGGAGTTGCCGGTGGAAGATTCTCTATTTCTGGCTCCGGCTCCGGCTCTGGATCGATCTCTGGTTCTGGTTCAGATGTAACGACATAAACTGAATTTTTGGATCGCGGGGTACCAGTTAGTGGATTATCCTCTGCATCTAATCCAGAAAATGTAACTCCGTCGTTATTTGTCCAATTAGCAGGATCAATACCGTCAATTGCCGGATCAATTCGTTCCATCGAAATCTTGGCAGCGTTATCTCCCGCATGCCATGCATCGATACGGTCAATTTCGTTGCCTTCTGGGTCAGACAGAATTAATACCTCACCGTCATTACCGAGCGTGCCAGTATAAATTTGGTCGGCAATGATATCGTCGACTGTCGTGTCATCTGTACGTTCCAAGAGAAAAAAAGAGTTAGCCGCAATCGTGCCAACAAGCTCAATCAACGGTGAACCATCTTCTGCCGAGAGAATCCAACCGCTTATTTCAATATCTGAGTCAGTTGGGTTGGCAAGCTCGATCCATTCATCATAGCTCGAAGACAGTGTCCCCATCCAAGCGATTTCATTGATGACGATACTGCGGACATCACTTGCGCGAACTACCGCAGTTGCCGCGCTTAAAACAATGACGATCCCAAAAATAAACTTACGCAAAAAATAATTTAAGTAAACGATTCTTCTAGAACCACAAACTCCGCGCAAATGAAAAATTAAATTTCCCTGAAACGTCAAAGGCTTAATTTTGTAGACTTTTTCCGCTACACTGCGGAGGTGATTGGCAGTCGTCTCCAGCCCCGCTACCCCTTTGACCATGTTCTGGGCATCACTATCGTAGGCTTGGCAATTTTTGGCTTGATTATGATCTCATCAGCTAGTGTCTACGAAAGTTATCAAGTCTATGTCCGCCAAGGTGTGGACTGTGGAATAATCGATGCCAACTGCAACGATTTCTACTTCTGGCGACAGGTACGTAACATCCTAGTTGCAATCCCGCTTGGTCTGATTGCCGCGGCTATCCCCTACCTCTTCTGGCGCAAAGCCGCTCTAGGAATTTTCGTCGGCAGCATTATTTTGCTAATTGCCCTCTTTCTGCCAGGGCTTTCGACTGGCTGGGGGACTAGCCAGAGCTGGCTGACAATTCCAATCCTGAGCTCAATCCAGCCGGTCGAAGTCGCAAAACTGGGATTAATCTTTTATCTCGCCCGCTGGATGGAGAGCCGCAGTAGCGCAATCGGGACTATCGAAAATGGCTTTATACCCTTCGCTGTAATTCTCGGGATCGTTGTTTTCCTCCTAATTCTCCAACCAGATTTCGGCAGCGTGCTGGTAATGACCTTGATCGCGACAGCAATTTATTTTGCTGCTGGAGCGCGCGTAAAGCATATTGTCGTCGGCGGGATCATCGCTGCTTCACTCGCCCTCCTAGTTGTCAATCTCGGCGGGCTAGATTACGTCAAAAACCGTTTTGCATCCTTCATCGACCCGTCACTTGATCCAGAAGGCATTGGGTTCCAAGTCAAACAAAGCCTAATCGCCGTCGGCAAAGGCGGAGTGTTTGGAGCTGGGCTAGAAGGTGCCACTCAGCGCTTTGGCTATCTCCCGGAAGTTCAGTCAGATGCGATTTATGCGGCGACAGCGGAGGCCTTTGGCTTCTTTGGCAGTACTATTATCGCTGGGTTTTTCCTATTAATAGCCTATCATGGCTTCAGAATCGCAGCAGCTGTCCCGGATCGCTTCGGCCAGCTCGCTGCTGTTGGACTCTCAGCTGCACTAGCCGGACAGGCTTTCGTACACATCGGGGTAAATATCGCCCTTCTGCCCTATACCGGGATCACACTACCATTCGTTAGTTACGGTGGCAGCTCACTCGCGACCAGCTTCGTAATCGCAGGAATTCTGTTGAATATTTCAAAGTACGCCAATATCCACTCGGCTAATTTCTACCGTGAACAAAACATTTCTGCCCGGCAGGAGCGCAAGAGATTACAGCGGGGATTTTGAGTTAAAATCAAAATATGAATCGCTTTCCCGGATTACGTGCAGAGGAAAAAGTGCTCTTTTCGATTCGCAAGCACTGGGCTGCCTTTCTTGGAACCCTGTTTAAGCTCTTTATAAACTTAGTCATAATTTCTCTAATCGCCTACTACATCGTAGACCAATTTCCCCACAATTCGATCAGCTACTTCATATTTCTCGAGCTTTTGATTTTTTATCTACTAGGCTCCTGGTGGTTTTTCTTCAATGGCTGGCTGGATGAGGAGCTGGACACTATCGTGATTACCAGCGAACGAATTATTGATACCACCCAGTCAGCTTTTATTTCAATGGAAATTGCGAGCGCTGACCTTGATGAAATTCAGGACGTAAAAGGCAGGGTCGCCGGATTCTTGGGCGGTATTTTTCGTTTTGGAGACCTCAGCATCCAAACTGCTAGTGCCAAAAACGTGTTTTTTATGGACCACGTCAGAAATCCAGAAAGCTATATCGACACACTTATTGAGATGAAAAATGAGTATATCGACAGAAAAAACGGTAGATGAAAAAATATTTTTGGAAAATTTTCGGCTGCGCGATGAACTACGCTGACTCTGAGCGAGTCGCGAATATTTTGGCTGAGCTCGGTCTCGGGCGAACAGAAAATTTAAATGAGGCCGATTTATTTTTAATCTTTAGCTGTTCGGTCAGACAAAAAGCTGAAGACCGGATTTTTGGCGAAATCGAAAAATTAGCGGATTGGAAAAAAGCTAAACCGGGGCGTGAAATTGGGCTAACCGGCTGTAGCGTGCGCCGAACTTCCAACCAGGATTCGGCGAAAAAAGACCCCTTCTTGAGGCGTGCGCCGAACTTAGATTTTGTTTGGCAAATTGAAGAATCCGGACACCTCACCGAATTACTAGCAACCAGGAACCAGGAACCAGCAACTCGTAACTTTTTCCAAATTGAACCACAGCGGCAAAACCAGCGGCAAGTCCTCGTGCCAATCTCGACTGGTTGCGACAATTTTTGTAGTTACTGTGTTGTCCCCTACGCGCGCGGACGTGAGATTTCACGCGAACCAATAGAAATCCTAGCGGAGTGCGAGGAGGCCGTAAAAAATGGTGCTCTTGAAATTACCCTACTAGGCCAAAACGTAAATTCTTATCAGAAAAAACACGGCGCCTTTGCAAAATTATTAGATCAGGTCGCCAAGATCAAAAAGCTAAAAAGGCTGCGTTTTATCAGTTCGCATCCGAAAGATTTCGATGAAAGTGTCATTGACGTGATGGCCAGGAATCCTAATATCGAGCGCCACTTGCACCTCCCCGCCCAGCACGGCGATGATGAGATTTTAAAAAAAATGAACCGTAAATACTCAGCGAAACATTACCTAGAGCTCATTGAAAAATTCCGTGCAAAGCTCCCGGAAGCTAGTGCAACAACTGATTTCATCGTCGGCTTCCCCGGAGAGACAGACGAGCAATTTGAAAATTTGTTGAATTTTTATCGCAAGGCTAATTTCGATTTCGCTTTTTTCGCTAAGTATTCACCCCGGCCGGAAACTCCAGCCGCTACTTTCGAGAACCAAATTCCGGCAGCAGTAAAAAAAGAACGCTTCGACAGACTAAATGCGCTTGTTGTCGAAACCACAGCGAAAAAATATAAGAACTTGAAAAATAAAACTCTTGAGGTTTTAGTTGAGCAGGCTACACGTCATTCCCGCGCAAGCGGTAATCCAAAAAAAGAAAAGGTCGTTTGCGAAGGCCGCAGCTCGGAGTTTTGTCCGACCAAATTTGAGGGGCCTGAAAAATTGATTGGCGAGATGGTGAAGGTAAAAATTACCAAACCACGCGAAGTGGAATTGTGGGGAGAAATTGCCAAATAACAAGTAAAGGGCTAAATTCACCAAAATCGAAAATTGCACATTACGCATTGATAATTGAAAATTAAACTATCGGGGTGTGGCGTCCGCCCACTAAGTGGCCCCTTAGGGGCGCGGCGGAGCAGCGCACGTCCCGATGGACATCGGGAAGGCCGGAAAGTCCAAGTCCTTAAAATTTATGAACTATCGGGGTGTGGCGCAGTTGGCTAGCGCGCGTGGTTTGGGACCACGAGGCCGGAGGTTCGAGTCCTCTCACCCCGACCATTCGTCCCGCAGGGGCGGGACTCACGGCAAGCCATTCCTCTTGCAAAGCGGGACTCACGGCAAGCCATTACTAATAATAGGTTTCGAGCCTGTCCTGAAGAGTTCGCTGTGGCGAACGATGAAGGATCCTCTCACCCCGACCATTCGTCCCGCAGGGGCGGGACTCACGGCAAGCCATTCCTCTTGCAAAGCGGGACTCACGGCAAGCCATTTGTGGCTTTATTTAGCCTATTTACACAATTTTTGTTAATTATTAAATATACTTGACTTTTTATATTTTATTTGTTAAAATAACATCAACAGAGATATAAATACCCCGCCTATGCCCAAGAAATCATTTTTCAGGTCGTTGGCCAAAAAGCTGTCGCTAGAGGTTGTTGAAGGCGATATTAT
>JAIPIJ010000019.1 GCA_021734705.1 Candidatus Peribacteraceae bacterium | reverse complement strand
AGGCTTACTAGCTACGGCTAATACGATTGGTGGTTCGGATAAGACGTCTTATGAGTGTCCGAGTGGGATTACTTGTAGTTCGAGGGAGACGGCTCGGGTTTATGACCTGAGTTATCTGCGGACTTACCATCCGAATTCGAGTGGTGAGACTGCTACGGGTACAGATAGTACCGCTTCCTTTGTGGTGGAGTATGATTCGAGGATTCAGAGTCAGACGCCTCCGTTGTTTGAGGCGGGAGCAGGTATGAAAAATAGCGAACTGGGAGCAAACCTACTGAACGCCCTGCAGAACCTTTGGCCTTTTTAGTAAGCGAGAAAATTAGCCAATATTTTCTTACCGGCGGGCGTCCCGATTGATTCGGGATGAAATTGGATGCCGAAGAGTGGACGCTTGCGATGCTCCACCGCCATCACAATGTTGGATTTTTTTTCGGAAGCCGTAATCTGGAAGTCTCGCGGGATGCTTTTTCTTTCGGCAATCAGAGAGTGGTAGCGCATGCCGATAAGTGGAGATTTGATGCCACGAAAAAGCCCTTTGCAATTATGAATAATCTCAGAAGTTTTGCCGTGCATCACCTTCGGCGCTCGAATTACTTTGCCGCCGTAGGCGTGACAAATACCCTGATGCCCCAGGCAGACACCGAGAATCGGCGTGTCGGTCATTTCCTGGATCACCGCTGCGTTCACGCCGAAGTAGTCCGGATCATCTGGGCGCCCCGGCCCTGGTGAGATTACGATGTGGGTCGGTTGTATTTCACGAATTTTCGAGAGTGTTAGCTCGTCATTACGAAAAACAACCGGGTTCGCCTTCAGTTCGCCCAAAAACTGGAACAGGTTGAAGGTAAATGAATCGTAATTGTCGACAATAAGAGTCTTTTTTGCAGCCACGAAAAACATTTTAGCGCAAGTTTGCTTTAGCTGTAGCCCCGCTTTAAAATTCGAAAAAGTATTTAATCGCTCAAAAATGGCCTCCCTCCACACAATTTCCGAGGAGTTGCGTCTCGGCACTGATTCGCAAACTCTCGTTCGGAGTTTTTCTTACGCTCGCGATGGCAGCGGCGAAACACCCCGCGAAGAAGTTTTTGCGATCGTGGAGCTCGCAGATAAACCGAGCGGCGGAGAAGATTTGGTGAGAACCATTTTTCAAACTCTGCAGGAAATTTGTTTTGTCGGACAGAGCCAAGATGCTTACGAGCGCTTCGAAACCGCTCTAAAAGAGGTTAACGCTGTCGTAGCGGAATTTCGAGAAAGCTTACCAAATAAAAATCTCGGCCGGCTCAATGCCGTAATCGGATTCTTGGGTGGCCGCGAACTACACATCACCCAATCTGGAGAGGCGGAAGCATATTTGATTCGTAAAGGCGCGCTCACGACCGTAACTGAAGGACTTGCCGGTGATGACGCTGCTGTCGACGCTTTCGTAAATATCGCCAGCGGGCGGACCGAGAATCACGACAAGCTGTTGCTCTCGACTGAACGGCTCCTACGCTACGCTACGAAGAACGAACTCACTAAAATTTTCTCACCACACAAGGAGGTTACCCCCGCTCTTGAAGAGCTGGATGAAATCATCGTGCTGGAAGGGGCTCAAACTACGGGGATCCTGGCTATCGACATCGTAACTGAAACCGTCGCTGCCCGGACAATCACAGCTCCAGAAGCATCCGACAGCCCTCTCGCAAAAATTACTTCCCATGTTAACCGTGGCGTTGGTTGGCTGCGCGACAAACTGCCCGAAGGCACTCGCATTCCTAGCAGCAATAACCTAAAAATTGATAAGAATTACGTCATCCTTGGTTTTCTGGTAGTCGCTATTTTGATTCTGCTCTCTGTTTCTTGGAATCTCGCTGGCAAGCGCTCAAGCGTCAAGCTAGAGGAAGTCCAGGCGGCTCTCGAAAGCGTCCAGACCAACATTGATATGGCGAAAACTAGGCGCAATATCGGTGACAAACCTCAAGCTTACGATCTTTTGCAGGACGCCGAGACTACCGCGACCGACCTAGTGAAGTCCGGGCTAGCAATCGAAGAAGCCAACACGAAGATTTTAGAAATCCGCGCATTGCGTGATGAACTCGATAATATTCGGCGTTATTCCGAGATTACGCCGCTGGCGGATATTTCTAGCGTCGCCAGTGATGTTTCATTGGTCGGCCTGGAGGACTATCATGGACGCAAGATTGCTTTTGACCCGCACTCGCTTTTTGACACTGCTCTCGATGTAATCGCCGCCCCGGAGACGATTGACGCAACCAGTACTCTTCGCACGGGCCACTACTTCGGAGACCGCGACACAATCAATTTCCTCACTGCTGACTCGAAAATAATTGAGTGGCGTGACGGTGAAGCGACAATCGCCGACACTGATGATGAAACCTGGAAGTCTGCTGTCGATTTTGCGACTTATTCGCAGTACATTTATCTGCTCGATCCAATCAATAACCAAATCTGGAAATACCAGCGCAACCGTGACAACTACGGATCAGCGACTACCTACAACGAAAACGCTGACCTCACGAAAGCAGTTTCGATTGCGATTGATGGTGATATTTGGGTGTTAGCGAACGATCTTGATGCTGATATGGGAAACGACATCATTCGCATTCGCAAGGGTGAGAAATTGCCACTCACAATTTCCGACCTGCCAGCAGACGTCTGGGCAAATCCGAAGAAGATTTTTACAAACGATGCACTCAAATTTATTTATGTACTCGATGCAGAAAACAAACGTATCCTGCGCTTCTACAAAGATCCACCGGAAGCTGGCACCGAAAATCGTTCGCTCGTCTACAACATGCAGTATTTATTTGAAGATTTGGCAGAAGTGCGCGATTTTTGGGTTGATCCAGCCGAGCAAAAACTTTACGTAGTCGATTCACAAAAAATTTACGAGGTGGCAATTTAGTTCCTAGTGACTAGTTTTTAGCTACTAGAGCCTGATTGCTTGGGCTGCAAGACGATAATAATAATTTCGTATCTTTCTAATTACTAAAAACTAACTACTGGTAAAATGTGAAGGTGCGAAAACAGCTTCTTGGCCTCGCTATTGCGCTTGCGGTTCTGATTGTCGCAATTTCGGTCTGGGTCGTAGTTAACAGCTTTCAAACTGAAGAAGCTGACTTAGTAGAAAATACACAAACAGCACCATCTGAAAACGAAGTCGAAACTCCATCAGTGGTTAGGAGTAAGACCTATGAAGAGCATATGCGCTCTGGCGCCGAAGCTTTAGCTTTGGAAAATTTCGAGCAGGCTGAAAGCGAATTCGCCGCAGCTGCATCCAGCGAACCATCCGCGATTGAACCGCTCTTGAATCTCACTGAGGCTCAAGTCCAATTAAAAGAATTTGATAAGGCTCGCAGCAACCTCCTAGCTGCCGAACAGCTTGATGCGACCAACTCAGATATTTTTATTCTCCGGGGAATTATTTTCCTGCGGGAAGACAATTTTCTGGAGGCAGAACAGGCTTTCTCGAAAGGCGGTACCTCGGCAGACTTTTGGAGCGGGTTGATGGCGGCCTTCTTTGACCGCCGAGCTGAGGCTGAAAAGTTATTAACTGAAACCACCGACGCGCGTGCTCCGGAAATCATCTCTGCTTACACAGAGTACGACCGATTCCCGGATTCGCCCAAGACTCACTTGGACACGCTCCTTTCCCGTGCTTTCGTCGCAATCGGAGAATACGAACTCGCTCTAGCGAAAATCGGTCCGGTTTTGGAAGACGATGCCAACTACCGGGACGCCTGGATCCTGACTGGTTACGCCCAGTATGCCAAGCAGAACTTCGAGCTGGCACGGGAGTCTTGGCAGACTGCTTACGCGCTTGACCCAGGTAAGCCGGAAACTCAGTATTTCCTCGGGCTGGTTAACCTGGAATTGAAAAATTTAGACGAGGCTGAAAAATTCTTGCTACTTGCCAGAGAAAACCGATCAGCCGCGACAGACCTTGAAGAAAAACTCGTGGAGCTTTACCTAAGCAGCGGGAAATACCGCGCTGCGGCAGACCTACTTGCTGAAGAGATTGAGAGCAATACACAGGCGACAATGGAAGAATTTACGCGCGCCATTTCGCTTTACCTTGAAAAGCTGAATGACGGCCGTAGCGCCTGGGATCTAGCCAATCTCGCAACCAAGCGCTTTCCGGAATCAGGCGAAGCTTACAATCTCGCCGGTTGGGTAAGCCTCACGAATGGTTATCTCGCTGAAGCGCGCACGCAACTGGATCAATCGATTAGGTTGGATCCAAAATCCCCTTGGCCTTACTACAATCTCGGACGGGTTTTTGAAAAAGATGGCAAAACATCCTCAGCTTTGGCGGCTTACCACGAAGCTTTTGATTTGGATTCGGAAGGCCCAGCCGGCCTACTCGCCGGACAAAACTATAATCGACTCCTAGCCGAAACTAAACCTGCTCAAAATGAATAAAATCTTGCGCAACCGCGACTTTTTAAAAAACCGTAAAGGAAAAATCCTAATTGAAGGCGTCACAGCCTCCAGCCTGGCAAAAAAATTCGGTACGCCACTTTACGTCTATTCGGAAAGCCGTATCCGAGCAAATGCCCAGAGAATTAAAAATGCGCTGGAAAAATTTATCCCGCATTCAAAACTCTTTTACGCGATCAAGGCGAACAATAATCTTTCCGTGCTTTCAATCCTGCGCCAGGAAGCTTTGGGGGCCGACGCAGCCGGGCCGTATGAGATTGAGCTGGCCAAGAAAGCTGGATTCTCGAAAAGTAAGATTTTGTATTCCGGAGTTTTTCATTCTGACGAGGAGCTGAAATTTGGCCTGAAGTCTGGTGTGGCGATCAATGTAGATTCTCTTTCGGCCGCCAAACGTTTGCTGCATTTTGGTAAACCGCCGCTCTTCTCGATGCGGGTCAATCCCGGTATCGCCGGAGGCAAGATCAAAGGCCTGGTCTTTGCCGGAGCGGACGCAAAATTCGGCGAGAGCCTGGCTAACGCCACCAAGGCTTTTCGGCTGGCGAAACAAAGGGGTATTAAAAAATTTGGCCTGCATATGATGACAGGTAGCTGTGTGCTAGATGATAAGTACTTCGGCGCAGCTACGACCAAGCTATTGGAATTTGCCGGAAAGATCCGCAAGGCTGTCGGTATCCAGTTTGAATTTATCGATATCGGCGGCGGACTTGGCATTCCCTACCGAGCCAAGGAAAAAATCCTTGATGTCGCAAAAGCGATCCGGGTGACTGCCAAGATTTTTCGGGACGGTGTAAGCAAATTTCAGCTCGGCAATCCCCAGCTGATGCTCGAACCGGGACGCTACATCGTCGGTGACGCGGGTGTCTTGCTGACGCGGGTCGGAACCGTGAAACAGGCCCAAAAAATATTTATCGGCGTGGACGCTGGTATGCAAACGCTCCTACGCCCAATGCTTTACGATGCCTGGCACGAGATCCTGGTTGACGGAAAATTAAATTCACGAGCCAGCCAAAAAGTCTCTGTGGTCGGACCGATTTGTGAAAACACCGACCAACTGGCCCGCGACCGCCTCCTGCCAAAAATTACAGAAAAAGATTTATTGGCAATCCTAGACGCCGGCGCTTACGGCTTCGGCATGGGCTCGAATTACAACACCCGCGCACGTCCGGCTGAAGTTCTGGCCAAAGGTAAGTCTGCCGAGCTAATCCGCGGTCGTGAAGGTATCAGCGAAATAATCGGCAAGCAGAAAATTCCTCAGCGCCTCAAGAAATGAAAAAGGTCTTAGTGAAATTATCGGGCGAGTCGCTCGGCGGCAGCGGAGTAGACACGAAAATTTTGCGGCGAACTGTGCGCGAAATTTCCGCTGCGGCTAAATTTGGATCACTCGCTATCGTCATCGGCGGCGGTAACATTTGGCGTTTTCGCGATAAAAAAAACCTGAAGATCGATCGGGTCGAATCGGATTTCCTCGGTATGACCGCAACTATTTTCAATGCTGTCACTTTGAAAAACGCACTCGCCCAAATCGGACTACGTGTGAAAGTATTTTCTTCAATCAGGGTTCCTGAAGAGCTCGGTGAAAAATATTCAGCTGCTGCGGCACGAAAGTTTTTGGCGCGCAAGGGTGTCGCCATCCTAGCCGGAGGCACAGGCAAGCCCTTCGTAACGACTGATACTGCCGCTGCGCTGCGCGCTGCGGAATTGAAATGTGATCTCGTGGTAAAGGCGACTAACGTTGATGGAATTTTCGACCGTGACCCACGCAAATCACGCGCAGCAAAATTATTAAAGCAAGTCAGTTTCGCTGAAGTTCTCAAGCAAAACTTGGGCGTGATGGATCGCAAAGCTTTCGAGGTTTTAGCTAAAAAAAGCACCCCGATCCGAGTTTTTAACTTCGCCAAAACAGGACTTCTCAAAAAAGCCGTCGCGGGTGAAAATGTCGGCAGTTTGGTCTATTAAATATTTATAATCCAAGGCTCTTTAGCCTCTTTAAAATCCTTCCTTATGTCCATCTCTGAACTCCTCGCACTTGCTGATGAGCAACTCGCGAAAGCTGTCGAACGGCTTAATTCCGAGCTCGCCGGACTGCAAATCGGCCGAGCTAGTGCTTCGCTGGTCGAGAACCTTCAGGTCGAAATTTACGGTGCGCCCCAGCCAATTCGTAATATCGCGAATATTTCTGTCCCAGACCCTAAAACAATTTTTATCGAGCCTTGGGACAAATCGAATCTCGCAGCTCTCGAGAAAGGAATTCGGGACTCCAGCCTGGGGCTCAATCCGAACAATGACGGTGCGCGAATAATTTTAAACATTCCGCCGCTGACTGAAGAGCGCCGCAAAGAGCTGACCAAGCTGGTTGGTGAATTTGCTGAGAATGCGAAAATTTCGGTTCGTCGAGTCCGTGAAGATCTGCGTAAAAAGGCTAAGTCTGCCAAAGCAGCAGAAGAAATTGGAGAGGATGAAGAAAAGCTTTTCGATAAAAAATTACAAGAAAAGGTTGATGCAAGCAATGATCAGGTCGAGACAGCAGCCGAAAAAAAGGAGGGCGAGATGATGAAGGTTTAAGCTAAAATAAGATTATGCTCTTCACCGCCATCATTGCTTTTATTGTAATTTTTTCCCTGCTCATTCTATTGCATGAGTTTGGGCATTTTATTTCAGCGCGTCTGTTTGGCGTGAAGGTCGAAGAGTTCGGGCTGGGTCTGCCACCAAAAGCCAGACCGCTTTTTCGAGACAAAAAGAAAACTGAATACACTCTGAACTGGTTGCCAATCGGCGGTTTTGTGAGGATGAAGGGTGAAGATGCCAGCGAAGGAAAATTCCTGCGCGGTAAAGATTCCTTCGCTACGAAAAAAATCTGGCAGCGTATAATTATTGTTTGTGCTGGAGTTATTATGAATTTACTGACTGGCTTCGTAATCCTGAGTTTGGTTTTCTCAGTCGGAACAACCGTCCTCACGCCAACCGACAAGGTCGAAGAAACCCTGGCAGAAAACCCCAATGCTCAGTTCGTAAACACCGAACCGCTAGGCATGCTAGTACAAGAGATTGTTGAAGATGAAGCGGCGGCCGCTAGCGAACTAAAAGCATACGATTTTATTGCAGCGGTTGACGGAGAAGTTTTTGCCAATCCGGAAGAATTCAAAGGTCTTTTAAGAGAACGCGCTGGCACAGAGGTGAACCTCTCGATAATCCGCCGCAAGGCGAAGCTCGAGACTACCGTAACTCCCAATGCGGATGGTCAAATTGGCGTGGCGATTTCTGGACCACTTTCAGCTGTACAGCTGCGTTATACCTTCCCGACTTCGGTCATTGAGGCTGGGAAGGAAACCTGGCGCCTCACCAAGCTGATTACTGGAGCCATCGGGGGGCTCTTCGGAAATCTGATTCACGGCCAACTCCCGGAAGGTATCGGCGGGCCAGTAGCGATCGCCAAGGAAACTTTTTATCGGGCCAGTAGCTTCCTGGCACTCTTGAATTTCGCCGCCCTGCTCTCGATCACCCTAGCGATTTTCAATATTCTGCCAATCCCCGCTCTCGACGGCGGGCGTTTATTGTTTTTAATTTTTGAAGGAATTTTTCGGCGCAAGCCAAGCCAAAAACTGGAGGCCAAGATCCATGCAGCCGGGTATATTCTGCTGCTCGGGCTCCTGATTATAATTTCGTGGCAGGATATTTTCCGCTAAAAACCAGATTTGAAGAGAGTCGTGCAGACGAAAACAGACTAGCCACTCAAGTTAAGACATTAGTTTTGGCGATTTTTATGCCGCGAAGCTTCGATCAGAAAAGCTTATAATTTTCGAAATATTGTCAGTCTGTCGAAGTAAACAAGTGTGATTTCTAGCGCGAAGCGGTATAAAATCAGGAGAGTGTACGATCTGATTGTCATCGGTAGCGGAGTAGCCGGTCTCGGCTCGGCAGTCTATGCGCGGCGTTTTGAAATGAAAACCCTGGTAATCGGCGATGCCGAGGGTGGTACGATCACCTTGACTCATCTGGTCGAGAATTACCCTGGCTTCAAAAGTTTGAGCGGATTGGAATTAGCACAAAACCTGCTTGGTCACGCCAAAAGTCTGGGTGCGGAGTTTAAAACTGCCCGTGTCGAAAAAATTGAGCAAATCGAGGATGGTTTTCGTGTAGCAACCCAAGCTGAATCTTTCGAGGCAAAAACTGTTATTTTGGCTACCGGAACCGAGCATCGCAAGCTGGAAGCCAAGGGTGCGGTGGAATTTGAAAACAAGGGTGTGAGCTATTGCGCGACTTGTGACGCGCCTTTTTATAAAGGTAAAACTGTTGCTTTGGTCGGAGGTAGTGATTCAGCGGTGAAAGAAAGCCTAATCGCCGCAGAACACGCTGACAAAGTCTGGATTCTCTACCGTGGCGAAAAGCTAAAAGCTGAACCGATCAACCTGCGCCGTCTAGATTCGAAAGATAACATCGAAACTAAGTGTTGCGTCAACGTCACGGAAATTTTCGGCGAAGACAAAGTCGCGGGCGTAAAACTCGATAACGGTGAGGAGATCAAACTGGAAGGCGTTTTTATAGAGATTGGCCGGATTCCACGTAGCGAGCTCGCGAAGGATCTAAGTGTAGAGCTGAACAACCATGGCGAAATCAAAATTGATCGCTTCGCGCGAACTAACATTCCTGGCGTTTTCGCAGCTGGTGACGTAACTGATGCTGACTGGAAACAAGCTATCACCGGCGTAGCCGAAGGTGCTCACGCCGCCAACCAAGCTTTTGAATTTCTCCAGACAAATTCTTGAAATCTATATTTTAATCCATACTTCTCATAATGGCTGATCTCAAAAAGCTCGCTCTGGATTACCATCGCCGCCTGCGCGGAAAAATCCAGATTGATTTGAAGAAAAAAATCCGTAGCAAAAGTGAGCTCGGGTTAGCCTATACTCCGGGTGTAGCCAAACCCTGCCTCGAGATCGCAAAAAATAAAAAACTCGCCCGTGAATATACCTGGAAAGCTAACACCATCCTGATCGTAACCGATGGCACAGCCGTACTGGGTCTCGGAGATATCGGACCCGAAGCCGCACTCCCGGTGATGGAAGGCAAATCGGTTCTTTTCAAGATGTTCGGCGGAGTAGACTGCGTGCCAATCTGTTTGGACACAAAAGACCCGAAAGAAATTATCAACATCGTCACAAAAATTGCCCCGGCTTACGGCGGGCTGAACCTAGAAGACATTTCTGCTCCCCGCTGCTTCGAAATCGAAAAAGAGTTGAAGAAACGCCTACCCGATATGCCAATCTTCCATGATGACCAACATGGTACAGCTATTGTTTCATTGGCCGGCCTGATCAATGCTGCCAAAGTGGTTGGTAAAAAAATTCCAGAAATGAAGGTGGTCTTCAATGGCGCCGGAGCGGCTGGCGTCGCCTGCGCGAAACTATTTCTCAAGTATGGTGTGAAAGATGTGGTGATGTGTGATCGCGCCGGTGCGATTTACGAAGGCCGCAGAGAAAACATGAATTCCTTCAAAATTGAACTTGCCCGAGAAACTAATCGCTCAAAAACCAAGGGTTCGCTTGCAGATGCTATCATTGGTGCAGATGTTTTTGTCGGCGTCAGCGCCAAGGATGCGCTTTCGCCCAAGATGGTGCAATCGATGGCCGACAAAGCGATCGTCTTCGCAATGGCCAATCCTGATCCGGAAATTCTTCCCGACGCAGCCAAACGCGCCGGTGCGGCAGTCGTCGCGACCGGGCGCAGTGATTTCCCAAATCAGATTAATAACGTCCTAGCCTTTCCTGGGATCTTCCGCGGAGCGCTGGACTGTCGCTGCTGGATTACAGAAAAAGTAAAAATGGAGGCGGCTCTGGCTATCGCCCGCTGCGTACCAAACCCATCAGCCAACAAGATCGTCCCTAGTGCGCTTGATAAAACCGTCGCCAAAAAAGTCGCTGCAGCTGTCAGGCGTGTGGGGACGAAGTGTTGATTTTCAGGCCTCATCCAGAAGCTCTGGAAAATTCAAAGATGTATACTCCCAAATTTTTGGCAGATTGTGTTTGGTGTAATTATAAATTACATAATTAAGTTGATTTTGAAAATCCTGTTCGCCGCGAAGAAAATGGTCGTGGAATGATTTTTGCCATTTGAATTTGGGGAAATCATGATCCTTGCCGTATTTTCTAATAAATTTCTTTCTCAAATTTTTTACAATCTCAAAATCATCTAACGCCCTGAAGGCGAGGTCGCGCGACCTCGCCTTCACTAGAACGCCCTTTTTATTAATCATTTCAAAAAATCCAAGAATCCGATTCGCATTACGCGAAAAATTTGTCTTGAACGATCTGATGACTTCAGAAACATTAGCCTCTCTGGGATTAAGCATCACATGAAAATGATCATAACTTAAACAAAATCCGTATAGCTCGAACTTCTTCAGCTTCTTACACAGCCTCAATTCCTCAATCCACAAATCACAAAAAGTCCTTTCTTTGAAAAACGGAAGTTTCTTGCCTGTATTAACTGTTACCACATAACTAAGTTCTTCGTCATAAAAACGTTTTTGTGAGCCACGATGAAGACTCATTGCTTGTTTTTTCTATTTTTCCAAATTAAAAATCCAGCCAGCAAAAGGTAATAAACCACCACCGCTGTGATCCCAAAATTCCCCGCCTCGACGCTCGCAAGCGGAATTTGCGCGAGTTTTTCCGCTACGAAGAGGATGTACTCCAGCAGACCGTAGGCGATGAATCCGACTAATAAACCAGCTGGCAGAAAAATCGCTCCGAGACCGACTGCGATGAAGCCGACCAACATCGCGAGCGGAATCGCTGGAGCGACGAATAAATTCGCAAAGGGGGCGACGAGCGAGAGCCGACCGAAATAAAACACAATTAGTGGTACGGCCGTTACCTGCGCGGAGAGAGTCAGCAAGAGCGACTCCCGAATCGCAAATTTATTCGGAATTTTCTCAGCGATTTTCTCGAACAGCGGAGAGACGAAGAGTAGCCCAGCTACCGCCGCGAAGGAAAGTTGGAAAGAGACATCGTGCAGCAAAATCTTGGGATTCCAAAACACCATCACGGCGGCAGTCAGCACGAAGGCCAGCCCGACGTGGTACTGCCGTCCGCTCGTCAGCGCGAAAAAAGCCAGCAGACCCATAATCGCCGCGCGCACAACTGCCGGGCCCGCTCCGACGAGTAATGTAAATGAAGTAACGAAGATAATCGCTAACGGAAATTGGAGGCGGCGCGGCACGAATGAACCAAAGAGCGCGGTGATGAAAGCGATCACGAGAGAAATGTTGTAGCCGGAAATAGCAATGATATGTGTAAGCCCGGTGGTGTTGAAGTCCTCGAGAACCACATCCGGAATCCCCCGGCGTGAGCCGATCAGCAGACCCGCCTCGAGACTCGCTGCCGGCTCTGGGAAGATCTGATTGATTTTTTCTTCGAAACTTTTTTTGAAACGAAACAGCCAAGCAAAAAGTGGATTGCGGTTATTCCCGGAAATTTTTTCGATTGAGGGGTAATACATGACTGATCCAATCCCGAAACGGTCAAGGTAATCGCGATAACTAAATTCCTCACTTTCGAATGGTGTTTTTAGCCGGCCAGCAATTTGCAATTCGTCTCCATAAAAATATTCAGGAAGCAGGTTGGTTTTGATCAACACGCGGCCACTAACATTTTTTTCGACAATTCCATCACTCCACGCTGAAACCTCCAGCGTGTATTTGGCGTGGTCGCGCCGTCGATCCGGTTCATCTATAACGACACCGGTAATTTCAACTCTTTTATCTAGATCGTTGAATTTATCTAGCGCGTGAGGATCAGGATTGGCAGCGAACTGAACGCGCGCTAGGCCGAACAAGATTCCAATCAATGCACATACTGCAAATAAAATTAGTGGGAATTTTTTGCGTAGAAAAAATAAACTAAGCGGCAGAATTAAAATTAGGGCTAAGTTTCGTAGACTCGGAGTAAAAAACTCAGCCAACGCTACGCCGGCCAATGCAGCTAGTAAAAAACTAATCGTCAGCCCGGATTTTCGGATTTGTAGCATGAGGCGCATTTTAATAAAATGCGTGAACTGAATTATGAAATCGTTTCATAATTCATCGAGAATTACGGCACGGTAGTCCGCCCACTAAGTGGTCCCTTAGGGGCGCGGCGGACGTGGGACTCATCCGCTCCGCGGATTAGCGACCCAAGTGTAAATTGTAAAAAATGGCACGGTAGCTCAGGTGGTTAGAGCGTGGGACTCATAAACCCAAGGTCGGTGGTTCAAGTCCACCCCGTGCCACCATTCGTCCCGCTAAAGCGGTACTCATGGCAAGCCATTTCTCTTGCAAAGCGGGGCTCATGGCAAGCCATTTCTCTTGCAAAGCGGGGCTCATGGCAAGCCATTTCTCTTGCAAAGCGGGGCTCATGGCAAGCCACGCCTTTAGAAATAATCCCAATGCCCAAGCTCGCCCTGAGAAGCGCAGCGCCGAAGGGTTCACCCCGTGCCACCATTCGTCCCGCTTTGCGGGTCTCATGGCAAGCCATGCAAGCTACTTTTAAATTCTGCAAATTGGTTCATGAGTTATCACGTATATATTATCGAACTAGATAACGGTTCTTATTATGTAGGTCATACAAATAACATCGGCCGCAGAATGAAAGAGCATAAATTAGGGCTGGCTTGTTCTCACACAAAAAAATTCAAAATTAAACAGCTAAGATGGCACGAGAAACTATCAACTCGTAATTTAGCTGCCAAACGTGAAAAGGAAATCAAAGGTTGGCGTCGAGAAAAGAAAGAACATCTTTGGAGGGGTTCAAGCTTGTCCTGAGGTACGAAGGGCTCGCCCTGAGAAGCGCAGCGCCGAAGGGTCCACCCCGTGCCACCAACACAAGTTCTCCCCCCTTTGCGGGGAGGTTTTGGGTTGGAAGCGTGGGTGATGCGAACTAGCGCGTCCAAGCGAAAACTTGAAGAAGGCAATTCGGATGCCGGGGCGACCCGTGAGTTAATGTTGTTTTAGCAGTAAGATTGGCTAGCCAAGTCCACCCCGTGCAATCAACATTTTCGAATGAAAAGAATAATAAATCGCTGCATTCCTTCCTCGCTGGTTTGGCGCTGGGTTTTGCTTGCGGTCGTATTCGCGACCGCCACCGCAGTTTTGAGCTGTACTTTTTTCGATTGCCGCGGAAATGTCGGCAAAATCACGGTCCGTTCATTCGAGGAATGTGTCTCCTCTGGTTTTCCCGTCGTCTCGGGCGATCCGCAACGCTGTGTCGTCGACAGCGAAACAATTTTTCTAGACGTCGGCGCAAATATTCAAATCACTCGACCGGCGGCGGGAGAAACTGTCGACTCGCCATTCGTGGTCGCTGGCGAAGCGCGAGCGCGCGAAAATATTGTGAAAATTCGACTGCTCGATTCGAGCGGGGCGATTTTGGCGGAGGCGACGGTCACGACTGACAGTACTGAACACGCACGATTCGGCGCATTTGAAGTCGGGGTAAATTTTAATCTGCCGAGCGAAACCGACGCGACACTCGAACTTTTCGACGGCGACGCGCCCGACGATCCCGACGGCACGACCGTCCGGATTCCGCTGAATTTGGTCGTCGACAAATCAGCTGCGGACGAGCCGAAAAATTTTGATCCGCTCGCAAGTGCGCCAACGGAAATTCCCGATTCGGTCACGCTCGATGTGCCGTTCACGAGCCAGGCACCCATTCTCGATTGGTCTCCGCCGTACAACGAAACTTGCGAGGAAGCCGCACTTTTGATGGCGGAATATTTTTTGCGAGGTGAAAAGTTGTCGGTCGAGGTCGCGAATCGCGAACTTCTAGATTTGGTCGCGTGGGAAAATCAAAATAGCTACTCAGTCGATGCGGACACCGACGAGGTCGCCGATTTCGCGCGCAGTTATTTCGAACGAGAAGCCACTGTTTATTCCGGTGTCGACGCGACGATCGACAATATTCGCCGACTTCTCGCGGCAGGTTTCCCGGTGATTATCCCCGCCGCCGGACAGCTACTCGGCAATCCAAATTTCACAGGCGCGGGTCCGCCCTATCACATGCTCACGATTACCGGCTTCCGCGGCGATACTTTCATCACGAATGATCCGGGCACGCGCATCGGCAAAGATTACGAATATTCCGCGGCGACAATCGACAATGTCCTCCACGATTGGAACGGCGACAAAAACACGATTCTTTCCGGTCGTCGCGCCTTCCTCGTCATCGGCAAATAATGTCTCACTTTTTTTACCTCGCCCGTTGCCACGACGGTTCGCTTTATTCGGGCTGGACGACGAATCTCGTCGCCCGCGAACGAGCGCACAATTCGGGAAAAGGTGCGAAATATACCGCTGGACGCCGACCAGTAACAATTATTTACTCTGAAGAGTTCAAAACTAGATCCGAAGCTCTCCGCCGTGAAGCAGCTGTCAAAAAATTATCACGGACGCAAAAATTGAAGCTCACCCAAGTAAAAAATTGCTAAAATCTTGGCAATGCTTTTGGCAATTTTGGAAGAACTCCGACCCAAACAGTGGATCAAGAATTTATTAATTTTTGTGCCGCTCGTTTTTGCTAACGAATTTTTGAATCTTGGCCTACTCGGCAACGTTGCAGCCACCTTCGCAGCCTTTTGCCTTGCCTCCAGTAGTGTTTATGTTTTGAATGATATTGTCGACCGCGAGTCTGATCGAAAACACCCGCAAAAAAAATCCCGGCCAATTGCCAGCGGCAAGCTCCCGGTCGGGTTAGCTGTTTTGATCGCACTACTGTTTTTCCTCGGTAGTGCGCTAATCGCCTGGTCGCTAAGCCCTCAAGTTCTCAATGTCCTAGTCATGTTTGTGCTTTTACAAATCGGCTATTCCTTATTTCTCAAACATTTCGTAATAGTGGACCTATTAGCTATCGCGCTAGGTTTCATTCTGAGAATTGTTGCCGGAGGTGCGGCTGCCAGCGTAGAGCTGTCCGGCTGGTTACTCGCGATTACTTTCTTGCTCGCCCTACTGCTCGCCAGCGGCAAGCGGCTGCGCGAGATTGAGACAGCCGGAAAAGTCTCGCGCAAAGTTTTAGAAAATTACCCGCCAGAATTCCTGCAGTCGACAATCAAAATCCTGCTGCCTGCAATCCTCATTAGCTATCTCTTTTATTCTTTCCAGGCTACTGCTGCACCAAGATTTTTTTGGACAGTTCCGATTGTTACCTTCGGACTACTGCGTTATCTCCTCCTGATCGAAAGAAAGTCGGCTCACGAAAATCCGACAGACCTGCTTTTCGAAGACCGGCCATTGCTCGTCAGCGTGACACTCTGGGCGCTCAGCGTAATCGCTATTTTGTATTTCGCGTGAAGAAATTACTTTACCGAATTCCGAACTCTGTGTGGTTAGGATTTTTTATGGCACTAGCCTTGGCTCAGGTTTATTTTTTGCGCAACGTCGTAATGGGCGACGCCTTTATCCACTTTGTCTTCGCCCGTGGGATCAGCGAAGGCCAGCCTTTCTTTTACAACGGCCAATTTTCGGCCGGCTCGACTTCTCCACTCTGGAGCTTGCTGCTCGCACCAGTCTGGAAGATCTGCGGCCTGAAAATAATTTGGGCTGTAAAAATTCTGGCTGCGCTCTTCGTAGGGCTAGCGGTCTTCCTAACGTTTAAGCTAGCTGAAAAAATTTCCAAAACCAGAATCGTAAGCCTCACAGCCGCGGCCCTACTCGCCACCAGTTTCGTACTGCCCTACTGGGCCGCCAAAGGCATGGAAACTCCGCTTTTTGTCTGCTTAGTGATCGGAAGTTTTCTAGTTTATTTCAAAATACTTGAATCAAAAAAATCTCTGCTGTTTGAAATCCTGCTGGGAGCAATCCTCGGAATCTCAATCTTGGCTCGTCCGGAAGCCTGGTTCCTTTCCGCGATTCTCGGAATTGGACTCTTGGCTCAAAAAAAATATCGCGCCGTCATCTCAGTCGGCCTACCGGCCTCTTTAATCTTCGCGCCTTACTACGGCTGGCTGCTCGAAAATACCGGCTCAATCCTGCCTTCTTCAGTCGCGAGAATCCTGCGCGCTCGGCAGTGGGCGCACGAATTCGGCGGCATTTATTTCACGCTCGAAATTCCGAAAATCCTGCTAACTAAATTCCTACTACTGATTCCGTTTTTTCTGCTTTTCTTTTGGCAGAAGGAAAAAGGTGCACGCGTGGTCTGGTGGCCGATCTATGCTTGGTTAATTTTCTATGCAGTTTTCTTCTCGGTAATTTTCCCGACGACCGAGGGCTACCGTTACATCCTCCCCGCCCTGCCGTTCTTTTATCTCGTCGCCCTGACTGGAATTTTGCGGCTACCGAAAAAATGGCACATCCTGTTTTTAGCCCTTGTATTTACCGGAAGCCTCGCCATCTCCAGCCAGCAGTTCCTAGAACGGCGCCTCTCGATTACGAATTGCGAAGTCCCGTTCATCGATATGACTCGCCGCGACGTCGGCCTCTGGATTGACGCAAATACACTAGATAATAGCGTGATTGCGATGAAGGAAATCGACCAGTCAGCGTTTTACGGCGAGCGCCGTATGCTTTCGCTCGACGGCACGCTGGATACCCGGGCGATTGAATTCATAAGTTCAGGAGACCAATTGCAGTTCCTGAAAAATAAAGAGCCAGATTATTTCATTCTTGAAGAAGAAATGTATCGCGAATACCCTGATTGGCAGAATTCTAATTTATTGCCGCTAGCTGATAGCAACCTGCAAATTGGCGCACTGAAAAATCTAGATGGCGTCGATTTCCAGCTGCTACAGAAATTCAAATCCGGCGACCCAGAGAGTTGCCCGCATCTCTCGAATGAATATTACTGGTGGGTTTTTAAAGTAAAATACTAAAAATGGTTTACCTCTACCTACTTCTCGGAGCCAGCTCCAACGCTCTCGCTAACTTTTTCCTAAAAATAGTCAGCAAAAGCCAAAGTAATTTATTCGCAATT
>JAIPIJ010000018.1 GCA_021734705.1 Candidatus Peribacteraceae bacterium | reverse complement strand
CGCACCCATCAAAATCATCACGATTAGCGGATTGCCAATCAAAATAAAAATCGAAAAAATAACAATTGGTAAAATATATTGTGCGAAATTGGCAAACTCCATTTGTGTTCCGAGATAGACGAAGAACATCAAAATGAAAAAATCACGAAGCGGCTTGATCCGCGCTGCGATTTCAAATCGGTATGACGACGAGGCGAGACTGACGCCCGCGAGCAGCGCACCAATCTCTGTCGAGAAACCAGCGAAATGAAACGCGCCGGCGAGCGCAAAACACCACGCGATGCAAAAAAGAATCAGCAATTCTTGCTGATCGGCAATTTTGCGGGTAATCGCCGAAAGCAAAAATCGGCTCGCGAGGACGACTCCACCGCCAAGTAGCGCACCTTTCCAAAGCGAAGCAACCAAAGTCGCAGCGAGCGATTCCCCTCCCCCAGTCGACGAGATGAACATCAAAACGAGCATCGCGACAAGATCTTGCACGATCAAAAAACCGATAGAAATCCGACCATAAACACTTCCCAAGTCTTTTTTATCGGAAAGTAGTTTCATAATAATAATCGTGCTGCTAAAAGTCAGCGCTAGCGCTATATAAAGCGATTCAATCAAGCCGAACGTGAAAAATTGGGCAATCAAAAAACCGAACAGCGAAGTAAAAATAATTTGCCCGAGCCCGGTAATCAAAGAAATTTTGCCAACATTTTTAATGATTTTAAGATCGAGGTTGAGCCCAACCATAAAAAGCAAAAAGACAATTCCGAGCTGTGAAAAAGTGCCAATCGCGTCAGTTGATTTGACGATGTCGAACGCGATCGGCCCGAGTAAAATCCCCGCAACGATATATGCGATTATAAGCGGTTGCCGCAAAAAGCGGAAAATCCCGGCCACTGCGGCCGTGATTACAATCACGAGACTAAGCTCAGTGAAAATATTTTCCATTTTTTGGTTTTTGGACTATCTTTATTTTAACCTAAAATACTATTTTTGTAAAGGTTTTAAACGACGATTTTTCGCAAAATATTCTCCCGGATTCGCGTCGTAACTTCGTAGTTGATCGTCCCGCCCCACTCAGCCATCTCCTCAGCGGTAATTTCCTCATCACCGGATTTACCCAGCAAGACAACTTCATCTTCAAGTTTGGCTTCTGGAATATCGGAAACGTCTACCATCAAGATATTCATACAGACTCGACCGAGAATCTTCGCACGTTTACCGGCTATCAAAACAGAGCCCTTTTCGGCATAAGCTCTGGAAAAACCATCGTAGTAACCAACCGGCAAAATCGCGATTGTCATATCTGCCTCAGCTGTGAAAGCCCGTCCGTAGCCGACTGATTCATCAGCTTGAATCTTCTTAATCTGCGCGATTTTAGTCTTCCAAGTCAACGCTGGCTGAAGCACAATTTTCTTTTTGCGCTCTTCCGCCAAGGAAACGAAAGTTTCATCACTCGGCCACATTCCGTAATTCGCGATCCCCGTGCGGCAAATCGCGAAGTGGGTCGAATCCCAAAGTAGCGTCGCCGCGGAATTGGCAGCGTGAAATTTCAAATTCTGAAATCCAGCCTGCTCAATTTCGGCCTTGATTTTCTCAAATTCAGCGAGCTGCTGCTTCGCAAAATCGTGATTAGTCGTATCTTCAATATCTGCAAAATGCATCGCCACTCCGACAAGTTCAACATTAGGCAAGCTCTTAATTTTTTCCAGAAATTTCGGAATATCACCGATCTGAACCCCCTGCCGATTCGTCCCAGTCTCAACTTTCAAATGAATCTTCACCTTCTCCCCCCTTTCGTAAAGGGGGGCCGGGGGGGATTTTTCCAATTTCCCCAACTTCTCCAGCGTTTCTAAATTAAAAACCACAAACTCACAATCCAACTCGATTACTTTCTGTAATTCATCAAGCGGCGTATAACCGGCAATGTAAATCTTGCCCTTGTCCCCCATCGCCCGGATTTTTTCAGCTTCGAAGACAGAATTAACTGCTAAATAATCCGCCCCCGTCTCACAAAAAACCTGCGCACAAAGTTCCAAACCATGCCCGTAAGCGTTTGATTTCACCATCGGCGCGAGCTCGACCTCAGAACCAACGATTTCCCGAAAAGTCTGGAAGTTGCGTTCCAGCGCAGACTTCGAGATTTCGACCCAAATCAGCGGATTGTCTCGAGACATCTTGATGATTTTAGCACGCAGATATATTTGACTTTTATACAAAATTGATTGAAAATAAAAATATCTGAATTATTTATTATAATGCTTGATATGATAATCGTCAAGAGCAGCATGAAGTGCCATCTGATAATATTTTTGCAGAATGGGTTAATGACCCCGACCCTACAGTCGAGGACTGCCTAGAGATTATAAAAGCCAATTCTCCTGATCTATCATCTAAATCAGGTAAAGTCGAGAGATGGAACTGGATTCGCAGCTCTTTTATCGACGCAATCAGAAGCTGCCCTAATAAATCTTTGCTTTATCAGTTATATTTGGATGCAGCTGCCAAATATTCGGCAGAGATTATCTAAAATACAAAAGCCTCACACAGGCTTGATTTTACTCCTAAATCGCACTACAATTCTTGGCGCGAATTAGCGCAAAATGTTTGATGTTTTTTAAAATTTAACCTTAATAATATGCCTTACATACTTGGTATTGACCTCGGTACGACGAATAGCTGTATGGCTGTGATGCAGGCCGGTAAGCCGACAGTACTCGAAAACGCCGAAGGCAATCGCACAACCCCGTCAGTCGTCGCGGCCAAAGACGGCAATCGCTTAGTCGGAACCCCGGCGAAAAACCAGGCGACCATCAATCCGGAAAACACTATTTTTTCCGCAAAGAGATTTATCGGCCGCCAGTTCGATGAAGTTTCTAAAGAAATTTCAGAGATGCCTTTCAAGATCACCAAGGGTTCAAAAGGCGAATGCGAGATTGTTTTGGGTGACAAAAATCTACGTCCAGCAGAAATCGCAGCGATGGTCCTCGGCAAAATGAAAGCTGACGCGGAGGCCAAGCTGGGCGAAAAAATCACTGAAGCGGTTATCACAGTTCCAGCTTACTTCAACGACTCCCAGCGTAATGCGACTAAGGACGCTGGCAAGATCGCCGGACTCGATGTTAAACGCATTATCAACGAGCCGACCGCCGCTGCGCTCGCCTACGGATTGGACAAGAAACTCACCAAAGATCAGAAAATCGCGGTTTACGATCTTGGTGGTGGGACTTTCGATATTTCAATCTTGGAAATAGCCGATGTTGAGGGCCAGAAACAATTTGAAGTTATCTCGACCAATGGCGACACCCACCTTGGCGGTGACGACTTCGATCAAAAGATCATCGAATTCCTAGTCGAAGAATTCAAGAAATCGGATGGCATCGATGTGCGCGAAGACAAACTTGCCCTACAAAGGCTCAAGGAAGGCGCTGAAAAAGCCAAGAAGGAACTCTCGACTGCTAGCGAAACCGAGATCAATCTACCGTTTTTGACGGCTGATGCTAGCGGACCGAAGCACTTCAACTTGAAACTCTCCCGCGCCAAACTTGAGGCGCTGGTAGATGATCTAGTCGAGAGGACAATCGAACCGTGCAAAAAGGCGCTCAAGGATGCCAAAATCGAAGCGAATGAAATCGACGCTGTGATCCTGGTTGGTGGACAGACCCGCATGCCAGCGGTAGTGGGTAAAGTCAAAGAGCTCTTTGGCAAAGACCCGATGAAGGATGTGAATCCCGATGAAGCTGTCGCGATTGGCGCAGCCGTCCAAGGCGGAATTTTGAAGGGTGATGTGAAAGACGTGCTCCTGCTCGACGTCACTCCCCTGACCCTAGGTATCGAGACTTTGGGTGGGGTGCGCACACCACTGATTGAAAGGAATTCAACGATTCCAACTAGCAAATCCCAGATTTTCTCAACCGCAGCTGATAATCAGCCCAGCGTAGAGATCCACGTCCTGCAGGGAGAACGCGAAATGGCGGCGGACAATAAAAGTCTAGGAAGATTTATTCTCGATGGCATTCCGCCAGCTCCACGTGGTGTCCCACAGGTCGAAGTTACTTTCGACATCGATGCCAACGGTATTTTGAATGTTTCAGCGAAAGACAAAGGCACCGGCAAGGAGCAAAAAATCACGATTCAGGGGTCGAGCGGGCTCTCCGAAGAGGAGGTCGAAAAAATGCGCAAGGAGGCTGAAGCCAACGCTGAAGAAGACAAGAAAAAGAAGGAGTCAGCTTCGATTGTAAATGAGGCTGATGCGCTTGTATATTCGACCGAAAAAACCTTAAAAGAGCACGAGTCGAAGATCGAAGAATCCGCTGCCAAGGAAATTAAGGAAAAACTGGAGGCCCTGAAGAATGAACTTGGCGAGAAAGAGCTTGACCGCGAGAAAGTCAAAGCTGCGATGGAAGAACTCTCGAAAGTCAGCCAAGCCGCCTTCGCTAAGCTCTACGAGCAGCAAGCCCAGCAATCAACCGATGATGTGAAAGTCGATGATAAGAATGAAAAGAAAGACGCAGAGCAAAAAGATGGTGACGAAACTGTCGAGGGTGAAGTGGTTGATGACGATAAAAAAGAATGATTTCCTGGTAAAAATTTCCCTAAATTTGTAGAGACGTTGCATTGCAACGTCTCTACTTCGGGCCGGCTTTTTGTTAAAATAACTCTCGTTTTATGTTTTAAGTTCTACGTTCCAAATTTAATCATGCCTCCCGCTACCCGCACACTTGTCGCCTTGGTCGAAAATAAATCTGGAGTCTTAAACCGGATTGCTTCACTCTTTCGCCGACGCCGTTTCAATATCGAAAGCCTCACAGTCGGCCACTCAGAGAAACGCGGGCTGAGCCGAATGACAATCGTAGTTGAGCAAGGAACCGACATCGACAAGGTTTTTCGCCAAATGTACAAAATCGTTGAGGTTATCAAAATCAAGAAGCTCGACGAAACCCAAGCTGTCATCCGTGACCTGGCCCTAGTAAAAGTTCGCAAATCTCCGGGTCTGACAAAAGTTTTAAAGAAATTTAAAGCGCGGACCGCCCGCCAGAACGGAGATTTCGTAGTAGTCGAAATCTGTGCCGAACCTGAGCAAATTGAGAAATTTATAGCTGTAGTTAAAAAGTTTGGCATTTTGGAAGTCTCGCGAGCTGGTGCGACTGCCCTTTCGAGTTAAGTCGAAGTGGGCTAAACTCCCTTTCGCCTTTTTAATTTTTTGAAATGAAAAAAGCTCTCCTCGCAATCATTGCGATAATCGTCCTAGGCGGCGTAGCTTTTGCGGCCAAAATCGCCATCGATCGCCCAAATGATCCGCAAAACTTTGTGAACACTGCTTTAGCAAATTCTTTCGTGATTGATTCGGCAAAATTCCAAAGCTCTATACAGATCACAGGAGATGCTGGAGGAATGGGCAACGGTCAGCTGGCCCTAGCCATCAGCGGAAGTGTCGCCAATGCAACCGAATATCTGCCTACTCTGGATTATCAAATTGATCTGGAAGCACTCTTAAATTTTGGCGAACAAACAATCAACGCGTTAGTTAGCGGAGATTTAAGGATACTTGATGAAGTTTTTTACGGACAGATTAGTAATTTCTCGATTGAGGGCGCAGAAGGGCTGGTACCGACAGAAATGATCGAACCTTTTGTCAACAAGTGGTATGCCCTTTCGTTCGCAGATTTGAAAAACTCCGACCCGGAAATTGCGGCTGTTTTTGAAGAACAAAAGGCTCAACAAATGGAAATGCGCGAAAATCTGAAAAATATTCTTGCAAACAATAATGTCGTTTTGGTCAAAAAAATGCCGATCAGTTTCGGCGAACGTCAGCCAGTTGAAGTTGTTCTAAATACGGACCTCGTTACTTCTGACGAATTCCTAACCGAAATGGAAAAAATATTCACACCAGCGAGCCTGCCTGAAGGCGCTGAAAATCCGCTCGCGCTAACGGAAGAGCAGAAAGTTGAATTGCGTGCGATGTTAAGTGAAATTGGCTCAAAGATTGATTCCACTATCACCCTCTCGATTGGTAAAGATGATGGCATTTTGCACGGCTACACTGCCGTTTTAAATTTTGACCTAGCCGAGCTTGGTTTGCCGATAGAGTCCGGACGAATTAGCGTCGTACTGAATTCCGAAATCACTGATATCAACCAGCCTCAACTAGTCGAAGCTCCGGCTGATTTTGAAGAAATCGATCCACTGGCGCTTGCTGCCCAAGCAACTACTGAAGACGAGCCTCTGGAGGAACTATCAGATGAAGAGCTGATCGAGCCTGAAGTAGTCGAGTAGGACCAAACTCCAACCCGCAACGCATTTAACTTCTTTTTAAAAATGAAAATCTACCACGAGAAAGATGCCGATACGCGCATCCTAAAAAGCAAAACTATTGCTGTCATCGGCTACGGCGCCCAAGGCCGAGCCCAAGCCCAGATGCTCCACGACTCGAAAGCCAATGTCATTGTGGGCGTGCGCAAAGATGGACCCTCAGCCAAGCTCGCCAAGAAAGACGGCCTCAAGGTCGCGTCAATCGCTGACGCCGCCAAAAAAGCTGATATCATTCACATCCTGATCCCTGATGAGATTCAGAAAGCGGTTTATGAAAAAGAAATTAAGAAATTCGTAACTGCTGGTAAGACATTAAGTTTTTCGCACGGATTTAATATCGTCTTCAAGCGAATCGTACCACCGAAGAATGTGAATGTGATCATGGTCGCTCCGAAATGCCCTGGCACTGAAGAGCGGAAATGTTATTTGCAAGGCTTCGGCGTACCGGCACTTTTCTCTGTCGAGCAAGATGCTACCGGTGATGCGAAGAAAATTGCACTCGCGATGGCTAAAGCGATGTACTTCACGAAAGCCGGGGTGATTGAAGCCACTTTTGCCGAGGAAACTTACGAAGATCTTTTCGGCGAACAAACTGTCCTCTGCGGCGGAACGGCAGAGCTGATCAAAGCTGGTTTCGAGACTCTAGTCGAAGCAGGTTATCCGCCAGAATTTGCCTACTTCGAATGTCTCCACGAAATGAAACTGATTGTCGACTTGATTTACGAAGGCGGCATCGGCCGCATGTATGATGTCGTCAGCAATACTGCTGAATTTGGTGGACGGCTAGTCGGACCGAAGATTATTGACGCTGGCACAAAGAAAAGAATGAAGACTGCGCTCAAAGATGTTGAGAGCGGCAAATTCGCGAAAGTTTGGATGGCGGAATACGCGGGCGGAATGAAGCGCATGAAAAAATGGCGCGCTGATGAAAAGAGGCACCAGATTGAAAAAGTCGGAGCAAAAATTCGGAAGTTATTTGAGAAAAGGTAATCCTCCGCCGCTAGCCTGCTGCGAATCAATTTCTCGCGCGACATGCTCCGACACGCTCGGATCAGGGTTGGCGTATTTTTTAACTGAAAAATAAGGATCTTTAAGCATTTTTGCCAATTCGCCAAAAGAATTCAAAACAAAATCTGGTTGAAGACTATGTTTTAGTGAAATCTCAACATGCTGCAAAATTTGCAAAGCCAATAATTTGTACGGCGCACGAATCGAGCCATGTTCCCGAGCTCCTGCGACCAACTGTTGAAGATTAGTAATTGCTTTTTCGAGATCGAAACTCGTATCGTTTTTACCAAATTTGATTGCTTCAGCGAGATAAAAAAAGGCAGCTCTCAACAAATTAGTTTCTCCTTCTGACAATTTTTTTTTGGGAAAAAATTCCCGAATGCTCGCGGGCGAAAAACAAAATTGCTGCAATTCTCCGGGTTCTTGTCCCAGTTTTTCAATTATTAATTGACACACATCAATAATTTCTCGGCAAGAAATTTTTGTCGGCTCGATCGGCTCGATGACCTCGGCATCACTAGATAATTCTTTGATTTTCTCGAACAGCAAGCCCAATTCATTTTCGAGCTGAAAAAATGTTTCTCGCACCGTCGGACGAGTCTGCTTTGGAATCATAAAAATTGCCGACATCAAACAGTTCCGAACTTTGTGCGTCAAAAGCTCTTCGAACCTGCGTAAAAAAAGGTGACCAAAAATTTCTCCGCTCAAAACTTGCGCCTCAAATTCTTCCAAAAGCTGACTGAAGCTAATAATTGATCCCGCTTTTTCGAGATCACTCAAAACAACAGCCTCGATAAAATCTCGCTCGCCTCGCTTTTGCTCCAAATTTTTAGCTGTATCGCCTATTTTTTGTTTAATTTTTACGAGACTTTCGTTCCCAATTTTTTCGCCAAGACATCGATAAAATTCGCCCAATTTTCCCCGAATTTCTCGCACCAAAACAACCGCGTCCGCAGTAATTCTCGCATGTTCGGCGCGCTCAAAATTCGAAATTTGAATTAAAAACCTCTCTCTAAAAGTAAATCTTCCCTCCGCGGCTGAACCGCGGATCAGGAGACGCTCTTCAGAAAAACTGAATAGCAAAAATTAGACTTACTTGATTCGGATTCTAGTGTCAGAAAGGTTCATTTAGCAACATTTTTTCGACTTGCACAAAAAAAGAGTCATTTCAGCATGAAGTGGCTCGTCTCAATCAAAACAACAAGATTTTGTGGAAGAACAGTCTTTTTTATAAAAATGCTTCCGCAAATTTATTTTTGTAAGACTAAAACGAGCAATAAAATATTCACCAGATAAATCGAAGTACAAACCACACAAAGGGTCTTAACTTTGAAATAAAGCTGGTAGGCAAAATACAGCGACGCAAAGAAACCTAAAACAACCAGCATAAAAAGATAATTCTGAAACTGGGGAAATGTCG
This sequence comes from Candidatus Peribacteraceae bacterium, assembly GCA_021734705.1. GTDB lineage: Bacteria > Patescibacteriota > Gracilibacteria > JAHISY01 > JAHISY01 > JAHISY01. The sequence continues at coordinate 9,371 of JAIPIJ010000018.1, read as the reverse complement.
CCGCGTAAATCGCCGCGTAAAAACCGATTCCGTAAACGCCATTCGGAATACCAAAAATTTTGCCCTCATCGCTGCGGATACTTTTCATGCAGGACATCCGATCGCTCAGATCGCAAACTGCCTTGTAGTTAGTTTGGCGATGAGCTTGCCAATGCAGGTATAGGGTGTACAGCGAAAGAATGATTCCGATCCCCGTCAGGATTTGGATATACAAGATTGGCACGTCTGAATCTTAACGGAAAAACTATTTTCGAGAAAATCTCATAAACCCGCCTAGCTGCACAACTTCGACTTTAGACTTCTTCTCAATTTCGTCGATCAACAGATTCATGCCCAATGAATCACTCGCGATGTGGCCGGCGACCACAACGTTAATTCCATGTTTTTCAGCTTCTTTCTGGGCTTCTGGTTTCATATGCATCGCGATTTCGGTACCAACGCCAGCATGCTTCAGAGACTCATAGACTTTGGCTGAGCTGCTCGTGCCTCCGGTAAAACCAGAAACAGCGATCTTCCCGGCTTTTGAATTCTTATTGCCTACAAAAGTAATTGGCGGTACACCACGCTTCGCCGACTCACGGAATTCTGGCTCACCGAGCAAGAGCTCGATAATATCACCAAGCGTGCGTGGATTCTTTTTAGCTATTAATTTTTCTACGAAACGATAAGCTAGATTATCCGCTACCGTGTGAGTACACATGTAGGGAATTTGTAAAATTTTGGCGAAATCGATATTTTTTTGGTGATTAACGGGATGGATGCTGCGCACAACCCGCGCAGTTTCCTTATCCATAATTTTTTCGATTACGTTCACAGGCACTCCTGCTTCAGCGTATAAATCTTCTTGAAGCCGCATGACACCATCCAATTTCGCCAAAGCAATCCCCTCTGGGTGGTGCGAAAGTGCAAGGTCAATCTTGGCCCCAGATTTATTCAATTCGTGGATTAGCAAAAGCGCATCTGACTCTAGGTCAATGCCGACTGCTATTTTTTTAATATCAGTCTTGGGATCACCGACTAAAATACGCGTATCGGAATACGGATTCTCGAGCCGTTCAGAATCAAAGAGCTCGCGCTCCTTCTTTTCGAGTTTTTCAAATTCCTTCTTTTCGCTCTTGAGATGACGCTCTATCTCAGCCTGCGGGCGCGGGTCGGCAGCACGGCCACTTGCAATTGCAAGTTCGTAAATTTTTTGGAGTTGCATAGCTTTTATTTTAGCACAAAAATTGTGTTCATGGAAGCTCGGCTTTTTATTTTGGCGCTTTTTCGATAGACTTTTCCCGTTTTAATTTCTAAATAATGGATTTTCTAGATTTTGCTAATTTTCTGCGGCGGCGCTGGCTGATTGTTAGCGCGATCACACTAGCTACGGTTTTGGCTGCAGTGACAGTTTATTTTCTGCAGGCTCCTACCGAAAAGCTGACCTTACTTTTTTCCGTCGGTGTAAATTCGGAGAGTGAAGTTGAGAAAGGTTTCGATTTTACCAAAGCCGCTGACGATTTCGCTGATACAATCTCTGGCTGGTTCCGCTCGCCTACACTCGCCGAACGAGTCAGCGGGGTTTCTGGAACCCCAGTCAGCCTTGCCGGATCAGCTCAGACCACACAGAACTTCTTGGTTGAAGCGACTTTCCTAGCCGATGCTGGTGAGCTCGTCCCAGCAGCAATCAAACAGGTCCTTGGCGAAGAGCTTGCCAAATACAACCTTGAGTCTAAATTCAAATTTTTTACTACGCTCCACGGAGAGTCAACCAGCGACGCTCGTGGCAGCCTGCCAAAAATTATCGCTGCGGCTGCTTTTGGCGGAATAGTCTTAGCAATTGCTTGGTTGGTTTTAGCGGCAAATTTTGGCGGTCGGGTAAATTCTGTCCGCGAGGCTGAGCGCATTCTGCGAACCCGGGCGAGCGTGATTTTCTATAACCCCAAAAAAGCAGACGCAAATTTCCTAAAAAAACTCGCAAAAAAATCGGGTAATTCTGTTTTGATCGGTGCAGATTTCGATACGAAAAAATTAGGGCTTGAGCTAAAAAATTGCCAACTTCCGCGTGATGCTGAAAAGCTTTCCAAAAACGACGCCAAAATAGTAGTCGTACGTCTCGATGAATCCCGCGTCAATACTTTGCGAATGATCCGAGCACTGGCAGACGAAAAGATAGCTCTCGCAGTCTGGGCTTGAAATTCTCGAAGTTTATCCTTAAACTCGCGCAACACTTTTACGTTTTAAATTTTAAATTTTAAGTTCTCTCAATGCCCCTCCTCCAATCAGCAATCAAGGAAATGCGCAAGGACCGTAAAAAAACGGCCCGTAACCGCGTGCAAAAAGATAAGATGCACGCTGCGATTAAGTCGGTTGAGCGCTTGGCGAAAGCGAACGAATCAGCGAAGTTGGGTGAGGCTGTCAAAGCGGCCTACAAGGCGATTGACAAGTCTGCCAAGAGGAATTTATTGCACAAGAAAACAGCTGCTCGCAGAAAATCCGGCGTGGCCAAACTAGCTAAATCAGCCGCGAAAAAAAGCTGACTTTCTGAAACCGCGCGAGTCGAGCACCTGATTCACAAGCTGGTCGGCAGTTTTGTTTTTGGCGCGAACTATGTGGTCGATCTTCCACTTTGGGATTTTCGCCAGACCAACGTGTGCTTTTTCAACGAGCTTCTTCAGCTCCAGGTCTTTGATCTTCCAACGTCCGGAAATCTGCTCTACGGCCAGCTTCGAGTCTAAAAAAATCTCCAGCTCATCTGGTTTAAATTCAAGCGCTTTTTGAATCCCGAGAATCACCGCGGCATATTCGGCCTGATTATTGGTCGCGGTTCCTAAGAATTTTGCGACTGTGGCGAGTGTGGCACCAGCGGAGTTTTGAATAACCGCACCAGCTGCAGCCGGACCGGGATTCCCCCGTGCACCACCATCGCAAAAAATTTTCAGCTTAGTCATAAACATGCAACAAATAACCCGCAACAAGATAGCAAAAAATACTTATCTCTGCTCAAAAAAGCGTGAGTGATAAAAAAACCCTGCCGGCCGTCAGGCAGGCGCTAGGTTTTGTCTCACAACTACTGAAAAATAACGTAAGAAAAAATCGGGATAACAGATTCACGGCGAAAGCGTGTCTCGATCGTCTGCTTGACATCCCCAGCGAAGCCTTCAGAAACAATATAGGTATATTCGTCAGCCCACGGCTCATCACTCTGAAGTTTGTAATTAAGCGAGTTGGAAGGTATTCCAGAAACTTCCGAAAGCGTAGTAATTAGGTTAATGGTTAGCCGCGCACTCGTCCACTGATCCTCCGGACTGATCTCATCCATAGCGTCACCGAGATCCTCGAGAAATTCCTGTGGCGTAGCATAGCGAAATGTTTCACTAATCGAAGAAACGCGATTGAAGCTTGCGCCGATTGAATCACGGCCATTACCCAAATTACGGTTGATATCCTCGCCAGCATAGACGTCACCATTTGGCGCAGCCGGATTGTGGGCGCTTGAATCATTGAGATCAAAAATCAAACAATCATTGCGGCCATCACCACAGTCATCCGTAAAATCAGACTCCCAGGCAACACCCTGCAGGGTATGCTCTACACCCAGTCCGTCAATCGCCGAAAATGTCCACGTAAAGAGCTCATCCGAACTGCTTCCGTTTATACCCGGATTCCAGCTCGTACCAGGATCAAAGATGATTTTCTTCTCTAGCGTATCTGAGACAAAACCGAAGCGGTCGGCTGGCTCAGATTGACTCGGACTCTGATCGGTCAAGAGGCTCAAACTAATTGGCCTGTTTTTATTTAGCTCACCCCATTCGGTACTCTCGAGCTCACCGTCCTTGTCGCCTACGAAGTAAGAATTCGGCACAAAGTATTCCGTACCGCTGGCAAGCGTACGGGAAAATAATCTCCAAAATCCACGACCGCCGGAAAGCGCCGGATTTGTGAAGTTGATGAAACGATAAGGGCGTATTGAGCTACATTCGGAATTGAAATTAGCTGTCTGAGTCAGGCTAATGCTGGTCCCACAAACTGCTTGAGCAGTGTCTGTTTGATAGCCGTCTTTGTAATCCGCTAGATCGTAGAGTGCTAGCTCGATTCCACTTTCTGCGGCTGAGTAGGCTACATTAGCTCTCTCAACCTGACTGGTAGTCTGGATGAAGCCGAGAACCAGCTTGGTGACGGCAGCTGCAATCAGAACCAAAACTAACACCAAACCGACGACTACAAGCAGAGAGACACCGCGTGTATCGCATAGATTTTTACGAGTTCGGTTAGAAATTTGAAACATTTTTAGCGTAGGCTTTTAACCTCATTTTGGGCACGACCACCAATTGTGGTTTGTAGGGTAATCGACGGGATCTCTCCCCGCACACCACGCGAACGCAAAGCCGAAGGCTCTGCAGTAAGCTCAACTGTCACATGCGGCTGCTGCTGAACATCGTCGGTAAACTCGGCAAACGCCTTACGTGGGTCCTCACGTGGTGAAACGTAAAATTTCAGTGAAGTAATTTTGATCGAATCAGGTTGGATCTTTTGGAACTGGCGCGTCGTACAAGCGTGGGTGATCTCATCATAAGCCGAACAGAAATCGAAGAATTTCGATAAGCTCGTGTCTGTACTGTCATCGATATTCCACGAATCAATCTGGCCGTCGGCATCTGAATCATAGCCTGGCAATTTCAACATTTCGAGACGGTATTCCGTGTCATCTCCGACCACTTCAGGGATTAGCTTGAGAATCGTCTTCTCTGTGCCGTCAGCAGAGATCAGATAAAGCTCACACTGCTCATAACCACTGGAATCTGGCACAGCCGGAATCACAGCAGGATCACAGACTGCCAGAGAGCTGGCATCGCCGAGCGGGTTACTGCCAGTATTGATTCCTACGTTTTCATGGTAGCGCGTGACAGTTGCCGGGATGTCCCCGACCGAATCGCGAAAAAATTGTCTAGCGTAATCTCCGTAATTCAGACCATAAACCGAAATCGCTGTCTCGGCTGGCTGAAACTGAAAACGGTTCCAGTATTCCTCGTAATCAATCGTACCCTTGCGAACTTCCTTCACAATACGCTCAAGCGCAATCCGCGCCTCTTCATAAACCATTTTAGAAACCTCAGTCTTGCGTTTACTGGCAAAGGCGTCAGTGAAGAGCCCGGTTACCATCGTAATAATAATCAGAAAAATCGAAAGCGCGACAATCGCCTCGACGAGTGTAAAACCGCGGGTGGCACGAACGGGATTGAGAATTTTGCGAAACATTAGTCGTGATTTTTGCGAGCTAGATAATCGGTCAGAATAGTGGTGAGCGTTACATCACTCATCTTGCCGCGGTCATACCATTCGACTTTGGAGGTTACTCTCAGAATATTGGCAGCCTCAGCGTCGACAGCCAGACTTTGATCATCCGCTAGATATTCTGTGTAAACCTCCCGATAAAACACAGTATCCGTACCGCTGCCGGACTGATTGTAGAGGCCGTCGGCATCGATCTTGAGCCGGTATTTATCATCGTCTGAATTAACCCCATCAGTGAGATTCAAACGATAATCTAGATCGGTCGAATCCAAATCCCAGCGGTAATTCACATTGTCAAACTCGACTACGTAGTTTTGGCGATGGCCGATCACAGAATCCGGCACGCCGTCTAAGTCCGAATCATTGCACTCGGATGGATTGAGATTATTCCAGCAAGTCCGACGTTCGCCGGCAAAACGTAGCCAGTTGGTGTCACGAATACTTCGAACTGCCTCTAAACCTTCTCGAGCTAAATTCGTCGCGATCACTCGCTCTTTGGTCAGCTGGTTGTTTACCGTCGCCAGCGCAAAAAGGCGCGTCGCACTCAAGCCTCCGACAATCAAGACAATCGTCGCCACCAGAACCTCGATCAAGGTCTCTCCGCGCCGGGATTTGATTTTTTTAAACATTAATTTTGGATGACCTGGGCTGTAGTCGTAACCCGGTTAAATTTAATTGTGCGAGTGCTGCTTTCAGTTACTAGATTGAAGTCTGCTTCGAAGTTTTGCAGCGGCGTGATTGAATTACCGAAAATTGTTGTCTCGGCGTAAGGCGGTTTGAAAATGACGGTCACTGTGTTGCCTGGAGCAGAGACCCATTCGGCCCCATCCGCCAACTGCTCACCCCTCAATGCAGCAATCTGAACATAGGGTGGCGAATTAACCTCGATCGTCGATAGGGCAATATCACCTCCGTCTGTGTAGATCCCGTCTGGCAGCGTACGACTTGCGATATCCTCGTCAGCATAATTCACGTTGACCTCACGCGCATCGCTGGAACTCCCATCTCCGTCCGGATCATTATTCCAGCTATCTACGAAGAGTATAACTTTTTGATTAGTCGGATCAGCTTCGCTAGTAAAATCGAAGAAAACTCCGTAGCCTCCCGGAGGAATTTTTTGGTCGAAATCAAGTTCACTGGCAAGCGCTTGCGTACGGGCTTTTTCGAGCATAACTACGACTTTAGCTACGCTATTTTCAAACTGTCCTCGACGAAATGAATTGATAAATCCCGGCAGGGCCGCAACCGTAATTGTCGTAATTATCACAATCACAACAATCAGCTCAACAAGCGTGAAACCACTCCTAGCGCTAATGAGTTTTCGCCAATTTTCCACTAAAATAAGTTAAATTGTCTTTCGATTTTAACAAATTTATCTAAAAAAAGCAACTAAATGGCCCTAAAAATAGGAATTGTCGGACTACCCAACGTTGGCAAATCAACACTTTTTAATGCATTGACTCGCTCTCACACAGCTGCTGCAGAGAATTACCCCTTTTGTACAATTGATCCAAATATCGGCATTGTCGAAATCCCGGACGAACGTGTTGATCGTTTGGCGGAAATTTCCAAATCAGCTAAAAAAATCCCGACCGCAATCGAATTTGTCGATATCGCTGGGCTCGTCAAAGGTGCCTCGACTGGTGAGGGCCTGGGTAATAAATTTCTCGCCCACATCCGCGAGGTCGATGCTATCGTCGAGGTCGTGCGGGATTTCATCAATCCGGATATTCAGCACGTCGCGAGCGAACCAGATGCAGCGGAAGATATCGAAGTGATCGAGACTGAATTAATCCTGGCCGATCTAACCACACTCGAAAAACGTGGCAGCGATTTCGAGAAGAAAGCGCGCTCGGGCGACAAAGAGGCAAAAATCGCGTCCGGCTTGGTCACAAAAATCCGGGAATGCCTAGAGCAAGAAAAGCCTGCTCGAAAAGTCGCAATCGAAAGCGAAGATGAGGCCAAGATTCTGCACGAACTGCAACTTTTGACCGCCAAGCCTTTGATCTATGCAGCCAATGTGAGCGAGGAGAGTTTGAAAAATTTCGACCCTGAGGAGTTCCGCCAGAGAAGCAACTTAGATGCGGACGCCAGCATAATCCCAATTTCAGCGAAAGTAGAAAGTGAGCTCATCGAGTTAACCGCTGAAGAAGCGAAAATTTTCCTAGCTGATCTGGGCCTCAGCGAATCTAGCCTGAATCAATTGATTCGCAAAGCTTACGAGACCTTGAATCTGATTACCTTTTTCACCAGCGGAGAAAAGGAAACCCGCGCCTGGACAGTCACACGTGGCTCAAGCGCCCCAGTCGCCGCCGGGAAAATTCACACCGACTTCGAGAAAGGCTTCATCCGCGCCGACGTGATCGCAGCTGGACAACTAATCGAACTTGGCGGCTGGAATGCCGCTCGGGAAAAAGGCCTAGTGCGCAGCGAAGGCAAAGAATACGTCGTGAATGACGGCGATGTCTGTATTTTTAAATTCAACGTTTGAAAAAAATCCTTCTGCTGGGCGCGAACGGACAACTTGGAAAAGCTTTAAATAAAGAATTTTCTTCAGATTTTGAAATTAAAGCCTTAGCCAAAGAAGAACTCGACATTACGAATAGCGCAGTAGTGGAAAAAATCTGCGCGGAATTCCAGCCAGACCTGATGCTGAACGCTGCCGCTTATACGGCAGTCGATCAAGCTGAGAGCGAACGTGATCTAGCGATGCAAATTAATGGTGAGGCAGTCGGAAAGTTGGCTGAAGTTTGTAAAAAAATTGGGACCAAATTAATTCACTTCTCTACCGATTATGTTTTCGACGGAGAGAATGCCGCAGGCTATCCCGAAGACGCTGAAGCTAATCCTGTGAATTTTTATGGAGAATCAAAATTAGCCGGCGAGAAGGCAATCATCGCAAGCGGCTGTAATTTTGCGATTATCCGTACAAGCTGGCTCTTCGGTGACGGACAGAATTTCGTAAAGACAATGCTGCGGCTCGCAGAGAGCCATCCGGAGATCAAAGTCGTCGCCGACCAAACCGGCTGCCCGACCTACACGGTAGATTTGGCTCAAACTACTAGAAAAATAATATTGAATTGTCATTCCCGCGAAGGCGGGAATCCAAAATCGAAAGACATATTTCACGTGACGAATTCTAGAAGCACCACTTGGGCCGACTTCGCGCGGAAAATTTTTGAACTCAAAAAACTGCCGACTAAGGTTATCTCCATTACTACAGAGGAATACCCTACTCCGGCCCGGAGACCAAAGAATTCAGTTTTGCTGAACACGAAACTACCCGCTCTACGCAGCTGGGAAGAAGCACTGGCTGAATTTATCGACTCAGGACTTTGATCTATTCACCGCAGCCACACCCCCCCAATCTTCCAAATCTAGTTCGGGCTTTTCTTTTTTGTACTTCGCGTAAAGTTCGATTCCTTGCGAATCTTCCAAAATATCAACTTGAATTCCCTGCTCTCGCAATAATTCCTCGTTGCCGGAAGCATTTGTAACATCACCGACGACAACGTTTTTAAATCCACGCATATTCATTAAAGCGGCACAAACATCACAGGGACTCAGCGTCGTGAAAATTGTAGTTTTGCTGAAATCAATCCGACCAGCATCTCGGATAGCGGCTGTCTCGCCGTGGTTATAAGGATCGTTATCTTGAACGAGCGTATTGTGGCCCTTGCCGACAATTCGGCGCGTCTGATTGTCGATGATCACCGCCCCAATCGGACAACCGTCCTCAGTGTAACTTTGCTGCGCCAAGAGAACAGCAATGCGCATGAAATCCTGATCACTTAATTTTTGGAAAAAGCTATCTTCTGCGATATTAGAAAGCTCACCTGTGGGCGTGAGCGCAACAGTCTTCAAAACCTCATCAGTGATAGCGGTTTCACTGGTAAATTGCATAAATATTTGTTTTTAGCCCCTTCTTATCATTATATCATTTTTATACTTAAATGTCAAAATATGTACTGTTGCAGAATTCCAGTTACCTTTTTGGGATCAGCCTGACCAAGTAACTGCAGCCAGGTAGAGATGAGCTTTTGAACAGGAGTAAGGCGATTCATGCCAAACCCACCGTGTTTCCGAAAGTAGTTGTA
>JAIPIJ010000017.1 GCA_021734705.1 Candidatus Peribacteraceae bacterium | reverse complement strand
TTAAAAAACTAGAGAATGAAGGTATCGGCCGTCCGTCCACTTACGCGCCGACGATCTCGACGGTCCAGACCCGCGGTTATGTCGAGAAGCTTGATCGGGCCTTGGCGCCGACAGATACTGGCAAGGTCGTCAATGATTTTTTGGTGAAGCATTTTCCGAAGATTGTGGACCTGCAATTTACCGCCAAAATGGAAGAGGAATTTGATGAGATTGCTGAGGGCAAGGCGAAATGGAATGCGATGATCGGCGAGTTTTATAAACCCTTCCATTCTGAGATTGTCGAAAAGACTGACTCGATCAAAAAAGAAGATGTCGTGAATGAAACGACGGATGAAGTTTGTGATAAGTGCGGCCAACCGATGGTCATCAAACTCGGCCGTTTCGGGAAATTCCTTTCCTGCTCGGGGTATCCGGATTGTAAGAATGCCAAGCCGCTCGACAAGAAACAGGAAGCTGCGGAGATTGAACTGAACGAAAAAATTGCTGGCCAGAAATGCCCGGAGTGCGGTAAACCGCTGACGGTAAAGCGCGGTCGTTTCGGCATGTTCGTGGGCTGCAGTGGTTATCCGGATTGCAAGTTCATCGAAAAGAAGGCGAACGGCATGGGGATCAAGTGCCCGGATTGTGGCAAGGGTGAGATTTCGGAAAAATTCGCAAAAAAAACGCGCAAGAAATTCTGGGGCTGCACGAATTATCCCGACTGTAAATTCGCCAGCTGGGATGAGCCGCAAAAAACTCCGTGTGAGTGCGGAGGAGTCATGGTGCTGAAACGCGGGAAACAGGAGAAGCTGATTTGCTTGAAGTGTGGGAAGGAACGGAAGGCATGAAGCATGTAGCATGAAGCATGTAGCATGTAGCATGAAGCATGTAGCATGTAGCATGTAGCATGCGACAAATAACAAAGATTAGCTTTGTTACATGTTTCAGGTTTCATGCCTTCCTGACTACGCTTTCGCAGCGATGTCAGTCATGTCCATGATCGGCTGCATGATGGCAGCGACGAGGCCACCAACTAGGGTACCGATTACGACGATGATCAGTGGCTCCATGATGGTCGAGAGATTCTTGACGAAGGAATCGACCTCTTCGTCGTAAAACTCAGCAATTTTGTGGGAGACCGCGCCGAGCTGGGCGGTTTGCTCACCGACTGCAATCATGCTCACGACGAGATCAGGGAAAAGCGGATCATTCGCAATGTTCTTGTGGATCGTGACACCCTGTTCGACATCATCTTTAGTTTCCAATAAGCGCAGACGGTAAACCTCATTGCCGACCGCATTGGCTGTGATTTCGAGAGCACGAATAATCGCTACGCCAGAGTCCGAGAGCAGTGCGAGCTGGCGCGCGAATGAGGCGAGTGCTGCTTTCTGATTCAACTGTCCGAAAATTGGCAGCTTAAGCATTAGGCGATCCCAACCGATTTTGCCCGCTGGGGTTTTTTTCCAATAGCTGACTGCGGCGACTGCACCAACCATCGTGAGGATTAGCAGTAGCCAGTTTGGGACTATGAAAGTCGAGGCTGTAAACCAGTTGGAGGTTCCCACTAAAATTCTTGTCGCCAGAGGCAATTCGGTGCCAGCACCCTCAAAAAGCTCTCCGAGTTTTGGAATCACCATAGTCATAATCAGGAAGATCGCGCCAATCAGGACTGTGAAAACCACAATCGGATAAATCATTGCTGATTTGATTTTTTTAGAGAGGCTGGCGGATTTTTCAGTTTCACTAGCTAAGCTGACCAGAGTTTTGTTGAGCTGTCCGGAGGCCTCACCGGCCGCGATCATACCAGTCTCGGATTCGACGAAGATCTCACTATATTCCTTCAGGGCATCCGAAAAACTGCTGCCACCCTCGACTTTTTTGGCGACATCCCCAAGGATAATCCGCAGTTTCGGATTTTCACTCTGTTTCGCCAAAACTTTTAGTGCTTTGACGATTGAGAGACCGGCATTGATCATGACTGCCAGGAGGCGGAAAGTCACAGCTTTATCTTTGGGTTTGACTTTCGTGTGGATCGCCAAATAATCATTGATCTTAGCAATCAGATCTTTTTTAGGCTCAGCAGCCTCAATTGTCGGCTCCCCGGAATCGGAACTTTTTTTGGTTGGAGCTTTCTTCTGTTCTTTAGCTTCGGCTTGTTCCAGCGTAACGACGTTCAGCTGCTTCTCATTGAAGAGCTGGTCAGCGGCTTCGAGTTTACTCGCGGCTGTGATAGTCCCGGTTACTTCTTTGCCCTTGCTGTCGCGAGCGGTGTAATTGAATTTCATTTTGAGAGATTATTTTTTAGGTTCAGGATTTTTAGGTTCCGAGATTGATTCGAGTTCATTGGTTTCCGCGTCTTCGTGTTCTTCTTCGGTAGCGCGAGCTACGGAGTAGACTTCTTCTGGAGTAGTGATGCCGGCTAGAATTTTTTCAACACCATCGTGCTCCAGTGTTTTCATGCCTTCCTCGATGGCCTTTTTTTCAATATCTAAGGGGGTTCCGTTTTTGAGTATCAGATCTTTGATCGCGTTACTCATCTCGAGGATTTCGTAGAGACCAATTCGGCCTTTGTAGCCAGTATGGCCACATTCCTCGCAGCCCTCACCGTGATAGATTTTGAGTGGCTTACCGTCATTGAGACCTAGTTTTTCGCGTTGCTCTGCGTTCATCGTTTCGATCGCATTGTGTAGCTTTTGCTCGATGGCCGGCTTAATCTTGGTTTCGGTCTTACACTTCTCGCAGATTTTTCTGACAAGCCGTTGGGCGATGATGGCGTTGACTGTCGCTGTGATTAGAAAGGCGGCAGCACCCATATCGAGGAGACGCGTGATTGTCGAGACAGCCGAATTCGTATGGATAGTCGAGAGGACGAGGTGCCCCGTGAGGGCCGCTTCGATCGCGACTTCGATAGTCTCGCGGTCCCGAATCTCACCGACCATCATAATGTCTGGATCCTGACGGAGGCCGGTGCGGAGTCCGAAGGCAAAAGTGTAATCGATGGCTGGGTGGACCTGGCTTTGGTTGAGGCCATCCATCTGAATTTCAACCGGATCCTCGATTGTCATGATATTGACTTCGGGGGTGTTGAGGATGTCAAGGCAGGAGTAGAGTGTCGTTGTCTTACCGGAACCGGTTGGACCGGTGGTGAGCAGGATTCCGTTCGGGGCAGCAATTGCTCGTTTCAGAATTTTCAGGTTGTGTGGTTCGATGCCAAGTTCTTCGAGTTTCGGAATCTTGCGCGAGCGATCTTGGAGACGCATTACGATTTTTTCACCATGGACAGTCGGGAGAGTCGAAAGACGGAGATCTAACTCGCGGCCTTCCGGAGTGGTGACCTGCACCCGCCCGTCCTGTGGAATGCGGCTTTCGTCGATTTTAAGGTTGCCCATGATTTTGAGCCGGCTCACAATCGCGGCGTGGAGCGAGGGCGGATATTCTACGATGGGCCTGAGGATGCCATCGACACGGAAACGAATGCGGATCGTATACTCGCTCGGCTCAATGTGGATATCGGAACTGCCGATATCAATTGCGGCATTGACGACGTTGGCCGCAATTTGCGGTACGTCGCTAGCGATAATGGCGTTCTGGAGTTCTGCAACTTTATCGTCCATTTTATTTTTATTTTTTTACCAAGCTGCCAGGCCGAGCTTTAGTTTTTAGCGGCCTTACTAGCAGCGATTTCTTCAGGTGTTGGCAAAACATAAGCATTTGCCGCGATGTCAACGTTAATTTCGTTGCTGGTGGAATTTGTCTGGGATCCGCGGTTTTTGATTTGCAGGCTTACGTTCTGGACATCAATTAATCGAGCTGCCTGCTCGCCATCAGTGACAGTGCCGGTTTTTTCTAGATAACGCAGGAAAGCTAAAATCTTCTCTTTGCTGCCGATCACACTAATTTTGATTGGCAATTCGAGATAATCAACTTCTTTTTTATTGCTGGCTTTGCCGATCGTGACTGATTCCAAGATGAGAGAGTCGTTATCACCAGAGAGTTCGTTAGCTTTGCGTTCGAGCTCTCGGGCAATTTCGGTTTCCTTGCTAGTCTCCGGAAGAATCGCCACGATAGTGCCTTCGTCAGTTGCAGCGCTGAGACTGTATTCATTCTTCAGCAGTCGGTATTCGTTTCTTTCAGCCTCAAGCTCCAATTCAGCATCGATCATCTGGGAGTCGAGGTCGGCGATACCAGCGCGCGTTTCGGAGAGCTGCCTATAGTTCGGCCAAATCAGGAAAATCGCAGCGATCAGCGCGATCGCGGCTGCGAGTCCAAAGCGTATATTGGCGCCCCTTTTTAATCGGGCAGTGTAGTTTGTCATCTTAAAAGATTAAAAATTTGAATTATTGAGAGTTGCGCCGAGTGCGTCGAAGACGCCGACCATTTCTGCTTCTGTATCAGACTGCTTAGCAGCAGTGTCTTCTGGGTCTAGCACTGTAGTGTCCTCTGCTTCGTCCAAAGAGAAATCTAGATTTTCTAAATCAGCAGTATCAATTTCTTCATACTCCCCAGTTACCGTGGCTTCAGCCTGAGTCTTGCCGACCGTGACATCACGTACGTCAGTGGCAGCTGGATCTTGTAGCGTGAGTCGGAAGTTAATCGGAGAAGAAAGATTTCCTTGGCGATCCTCTTCACGTGAGAAAGCGAACCCGGTTACATCTTTGAAATATTTACTGCCCTCGAAGGCATCGATCAGATCAGCCAACAGTGAGAAGGTCCTAGCAGTATAGGAATCTTTGCCGTAAGCGTCTCCGCGAATCTCGACATCACCTTTTTGGGATTTACCAGCATAGGAAATCAGGCTGACGAGAGTGTTATTTGGATCGATGTCACGGGTAGCGTCAGTCGGTGTGCCCTCAGTATCCCGGGCCAGATCGGCTCCGAGGCGGACAATTTTTTCCGCTCGCTCAATTACTGTCGACCAAGCGATGCGATCAGCTCTAAGTTCATTGATTGTATTGATGCGTCCGAGATTACGGGTGATGATCGAGGCTGTCATCAGATCAGAATCGTTTTCCTCCTGGCGCGGATCGCCGACGACCTGAACGACTTTTTGATAGACGTCATTATCTGAGATCTTTGAGACATCAATCGTGCTGATTTTATTAAAAGCCGTTTCAAAGCTGCTTGGTCTCTGTGCTGAGAGATTAGCGACGCTGGCACGAATTTCTCCTACAATTTTTTGAGTAGTTTCATCGAGGTTAGTTGTGTCGATGAGGTTTACTTGTTTTTTGATATCAGCAACTAGATTCTCGAGGTTAGCACTTTTAACTTTTTTTAGAATTTCATTCGCGGCCGATTTTGCGGCAGCGAAGTGTGCTTTCATGACGGCGGACGGAAAATCTGTCTCCATCGGATCAACGGCAGTAATTTCCGCGATCAGCACCTCTAAGAGCTCCTCAATCTGAGCGTCTGCCTTGATAGTCCCGACGAATGTCTCAGCTTGAGTGACAGCCCGGTCGAGTGCAGCTCGGGTAGCTTCCACCCGCGCTTTCTTGGCGTTTTCTAGGTTCAGGATCTCGGCCTCCGAGAGGTAGACCACCTCGCCAGAGTCATTGACAGTCTTGATCAAGACATTGGTTGAACCTTCTCTAGGAATGACCTTTTCGCCTTCTGGGCGTTCGTAGTTCAAGATTGGGTTCTCGAGGTCCAGTGCGGTAATTCGGCTGGCTAGGTCCTCGACTTGCAGGAGCTTATTAAATTTCTTGGTATCGCGGACATCAGTTCGGACTTGCTGGAGCAGTTCGGTCTTGCGGTTAAGTTCAGTCGTAAGGTTCTCTTTATCAAATTTAGCGTGGAAATAGTTGCTTTCGCCAAGCATGGCAGAGAAGTAAATCCACACGCCAGCTACTGCAATAATTACAAAAGTGAACAAAGTCTTAGCATTGGCGAGTTTGGCATTGGCAGACTTTTTTTCATCGAGCTCGACAGGTTCAGCTTTTTCGCTTGCCGGTGCAGAATTTTTCGCACTGCCATCAGCCTTTTTTTCGGCTTGCTTCACGATCGCATTCACGAGAGATCCCTCGTCATCCGAGGAGGCGTGGCGATCGCTTAGTTTTTCCCAGAACGAAGGCTTTTTGCCTTTCTCGTTTGGGTCTCTGGATGGAGTGGGCATAACAATTAGAATTAATTTTTTAGTAAATGTTTCTCACCATTTTAGCATATTTTTCCCTTTAAAACAACCGCTAAAAGCCTACCTAAAATCGAAGTTGAGAGTTCATTTTGATAGTTTTTATTACTATTGTCAACAAAAATGTTTTTTGATTTACTTAGCTAGCTATATTTGGATTTGAATTTTTAGCCCGCCTTTCCTAAAATCCTTCCGCCTCGTTTGCGAGGCTTTTCTTTTCCCTTCATGCTGCTAGACGGCAAAAAACTTTCCGAGAAAATTCTCAATTCGGTTAAACGGAAACTCGCCGCGAAGAAAGTTAAGCCTGGCTTGGCAGTTATTTTGGTTGGCCAACATCCGGCTTCAGTAGCTTACGTACGGCAAAAAAAGCTAGCGGCTGAGAAAGTTGGCTTTATTTTTCGCGAAGTGAATTTGCCGAGCTCTGTATCCGAGCGAAGACTCTTGGCAGAGATCGAGAAACTAAATCGCGATAGGAAAATCCACGGTTTTATCGTTCAGTTGCCGCTGCCAGACAAGCTTGATTCGCGTAAGATCCTCGAACGGATTGAGCCACGTAAGGACGTCGATGGTTTTCATCCGCTGAATTTTGGCCGTGGATTTCTCGGTTTGCCGACCTTGCTGCCGGCTACTCCAGCCGGGATTTTGCGCCTCCTAGATGCCTACAAGATCCCGCTCAAGGGTAAAAATATAGTTGTGGTGGGACATTCCAATATAGTCGGTAAACCTCTAGCAGCGCTCTTGATCAATCGTGATGCGACTGTGTCGGTCTGCCATAAATTCACAAAAGACTTAGCTGAATTTACGAAAAAAGCCGATATCGTTATTTCGGCCACTGGTGTTGCTAAGTTGATTCGGGCAAAAAATTTAAAACGAGGCTGCACCGTCATCGATGCCGGCTGTGCCAAAGTCGGGGGAAAGCTAGTCGGTGATGTTGACTTTGCAAATGTTAAAAAAATTGCGCGGGCAATTACACCTGTTCCGGGTGGCGTCGGTCCGATGACGGTTGCGACTTTGATTGAAAACACTTATTTGGCGGCTCGCAATATTAATAATTTTTAAAGCAGATGTGTGGTGTGATTGGCATTGTCGGTAGGAATGAGGTCGTCGGAGAAATCTACGACGGGCTCGCCACGCTGCAACATCGCGGACAGGATGCGGCCGGAGTGATGACTTTCGATGGCGGCCAATTTCACACCAAGCGTGGTGCTGGACTCGTTCGTGATGTGATTGGCCCAGAAGATATTCATGAATTGCGCGGCAAAATTGGGATTGGTCATGTACGCTATCCGACCGCTGGCAGTTACTCGCCCGAGGAAGCCCAGCCATTTTTCGTCAACTCTCCACTTGGTCTGGGGCTCGTCCACAATGGCAATCTCACAAATACTGAAAAGTTGAGAAAAGAATTACAGAAAGAGGGGCGGCACCTCAATACATCCAGCGATTCGGAAATTTTACTCAACGTTTTTTCACGTGAGCTGCGCAAGCAAAAGATGGCTAAATTTTCCGTAAGCAAAATCTTTGCCGCAGCGCAAAGAACAGTTGAGCGCAGCGCTGGCAGTTTTGCAGCGGTGATTCTTGTTGCCGGGCATGGCATCCTAGCCCTGCGAGACCCCTGCGGCTTGCGCCCACTTTCGATCGGTGTGCGTAAAGGCACGCAACAAAATGATTTAATTGTTGCCAGCGAGGATCCGACTTTTGCAGCGCTTGAATTCAAAGGTCTCGGTGATGTCCAACCGGGAGAAGCAGTTTGGCTTTCGGCTACTGGGAGGATTACTCGTAAGCAGCTGGTTCCGCCGAAATGGGCGCCCTGCATTTTTGAGTACGTCTACCTAGCGCGTCCCGATGCGACGCTTGATAATATTTCCGTTTACCGTTCGCGCTTACGGGCGGGGGAGTACCTTGCCAAGGAGATTCGTAAAGCGAAGGTCGATGTCGATGTGGTTGTGCCAGTTCCAGATACTTCGCGCAGTTCAGCGCTGGCGTTGGCCAATGAGCTTGGCGTACGTTATCGTGAGGGTTTAATTAAAAACCGCTATATTGGCCGGACTTTTATTATGCCGACCCAAGCTAAACGGCAGAAGTCAATTCGCCATAAGCTCATTCCTTTGCCGCTGGAATTGCGCAATAAAAAAGTCCTACTAGTCGATGATTCGATCGTCCGCGGCAACACTTCACGCAAGATTGTCGAAATGGTCCGAGCCGCCGGAGCCAAGAAAGTTTACTTCGCTGCTGCTGCGCCACCACTTAAATTTCCCTGTGTTTATGGCGTCGATATGCCGAGCAAAAAGGAATTTATCGCCAATAAGCTTTCGGTTCCGCAGATTGCTAGGAAACTGAAAGCCGATAAGGTTTTTTACCTGCCGCTGCCGGACCTGATTCGCTCTTGTGAATTTAAAAAGAATAAAGTTCCACATTTTTGCACAGCCTGTTTTGATGGAAAGTACCCAACCAAGGAAGTAAATGCCAAGTATCTCGCCGCTGTCGAGCAATGCCGCGGCTGCTCCCGGCGTTCGCAAGGCGGCAAGAAACAGATGACTTTACTCTGAGCCCTGGGCACAGCCTAAAACCTATAACCTAAATTATGAAATTCTTACTCATTGGTAACGGCGCCAGAGAGCACGCCCTCGGTGCAGCAATTGTTCGTTCGCCGCAAAAACCAGAGCTCGTTGTCTTCGCCGATAAAATTAATCCAGGCCTCCAAAAACTTGCAGCGGTTTACGAAAAGGCCGATTCACTGACTGATTTCGCCGCGCTGGAGAAACTCGTTGAGCGTGAAAAACCAGAGCTGGCCGTGGTCGGTCCGGAAGCGCCAATTGCTGCCGGAGCTGCAGATTTATTAGAGCAGCTTGGGGTTGGCGTGGTGGCACCGAAAAAAAGTTCCGCCCGCTTAGAAAGCTCAAAATCATTTACTCGTGATTTATTGCAGAAGCACGATATTCCGGGCAATCCAGATTTCCTCGTTTTTGAAAAATTCGACAAAAAAGAAGAGGCGCGGATTGCAATCCGTAACTTCATGAAAGCCTTAGACGGCCAGTTCGTCGTGAAGGCCGATGGCCTCAAATCTGGTAAAGGGGTCAAAGTTGTTGGCGACCACCTGAATGGCGTTGATGATGGATTGCACTACGCCTTGGAGTGCCTAGAGGAGGATGGCCGCGTTGTAATTGAGGAGAAGCTAATCGGTGAAGAATTTTCAGCTATGTTTCTGACTGATGGAGAGACCTTGGCTGCACTACCGGTTTCCCAGGACCACAAGCGTGCTTTCGAAGATGACCGTGGCCCAAATACAGGCGGGATGGGGACCTACTCCGATGAGACCGGTTCGCTGCCTTTTCTTGATCCAGAGGATTTGGAAGCGGCTCGGATGATTACGGCAAAAGTCTTACGGGCACTGAACGCCGAAACAGGTGAGACTTTCTGTGGGGTGATGTACGGTGGTTTCATCGCGACCAAAAATGGAGTCAAGCTGATCGAATACAATGCCCGTTTCGGAGATCCGGAAGCGATGAACGTTTTTCCGATCCTCAAGACTGATTTTGTCGAGATCTGCCAGAAAGTTACAACTGGCAAACTTAGCGAGCTGCCATTGGAATTTGAGCAGAAGGCCACAGTGGTGAAATACGCCGTTCCGGAGGGTTATCCCAATAATCCGGTAGCCGGTTCGGAGATCAAGGTACTCGGGTTACCAGAAGGCTGTGAGATTTTTTATGCAGCGGTTGATGTTGATACAGAGGGCCGCGTACTGACTGGTACTTCTCGGGCGATCGCTGTAGTTGGGATTGCTGACGATCTGACCGCGGCTGAGCGAATTGCCGAAGAGGGGATTAATAAAATTGAAGGCCAACTGGTCCACCGCCGAGATATCGGTACACCAGCTTTAGTCGAGAAGCGTATCCGCCACCTCAAGGAAATTCGCAGCGCATGAGTCCAATTCTCTTGATTGTTTTCGCAGCTATCGCGTTGGCAGTTTTTTTTGCAGTCGTGATTTCTCGGCGCCAGAAAAAGATTTCAACAAGCGAGGAGTCCTTCGTGCGTAATCAGTGGCGGATGATTGGCCTTGGCAAAAACCCCAAGAATGACATTATCGAAGCTGATAAGCTGCTTGATTTTGTATTAGGTAAATACGGATTCGAAGGTTCCCTAGGTGAGAAGCTGAAAAAAGCTAAGCGCCTTTTTTCTGACATTAACGGAGTTTGGTTTGCCCATAAATTGCGTAACAAATTCGCTCATGAAATTAACTTCAATCCCTCAGAATTTGAGTTTCGCAAAGCGCTGGAAAGTTTCCGCAAGGCTCTCATAGACTTGAAAATAAATTTGTAATATGTTAAAATATAGGTAAATCAATACTAAAAATTACTAAAATAAAACCCAAAGTGGCTAAGTTTTACTTCACCGCAGTTTCGAATTCAGCGAAGAAGAAGCTGTCTGGCAGTATTGCAGCCGAGACCGAGAAAGATGCCCGTGAGCAGCTCAATAAAATCGGCATGGCGATTTTGTCTATGGGGACCGAGCAGCCGGACGACTGGCAGGGTGCTTTCGAGTTTTCAGTTGCTGACAAAGCTGACCATGAATTTACAGGAGAAATACTATCCGAGAACCCCGAGGCTGTTTTTGAGCGCTTAGCTAACGAATTTGAGCTAAGAAAGATTAACTGGATTTGCCGAGCAGATGCCTCTGAGGAAGAAAAACTACAAGCCCGCCAAAATAGCCTGAAAGAAATTATCGCTAAGAAAAAACTGGAAGAGCAGCAAAAAACCGAGCTTGAGAAGCGGACTATTTCTGGAAGTTTGAAATCCTTAGTAAATATGGGTGAGGAGAAGAAGCCCAGTAAGTGGGAGGAGAACTTAAAGAAATTTTCCAATGAGTCTGAGGAAGACTTAAGCAAAAAAAGCGCAGCTGATGTGGCTGACCCAGATAAGCCGGATGCAGATAAAATTAAAAAAGTTCAGCTCCAGGACAGCCAAAGTAAAAGCGAAGATTCTGCTGCTGGCGAAGACTCCGAAAAGGCGGCCGAGCTAAAGGAAGATGAGCCGAGCTGGCGTGACCAATTGGGCAAATTGAAAGATAAACTGTTACATTTTTCCCCCGCCCTAGCCAATAAGTTCGGCGAGTTTTATTTTCACGCAACTGAGATTATAGTTCCGCCTGAAGGTAAAACCCGCGCAGATGGTTGGCGGACTATGCGGAAGTTCCTGTTTCCTCCCAGAGATCAGGCTGAAGTTGCAAAAGCTGCTAGTGAAAAAGTTCTGCATCGTAAATTAGTGCTAGAAAGATTTTGGGTCGCTTTCGAGGAAATTGTTGACCTCTTAGCAGCGGTTTTCATCGCTTACTTTGCGCTCGGTATGACAGCACTTTATGTCGAAATTCCAAGAATTTCTGAACTGGCCGAACAAACTCTACGGGGTAATTTTATGGTCCACTTTTTAGTTGGCACTTTTATCTTCATCCGCGTCTTAATCCTGTTGCGCAAGAAATTTACGAGTTGGAGTTTTCTACGCACTTCACTTTTATTTCTCTCCGGCACGGTCGTGATTGTTTTTGCCGGGATTAACCTACTTTAAAATTGGTCCCTATCAGCGTAAAATCACGCCGATGTGGCCTTTTTTTGAATTCGCGGGGATCTACTTTCCGGTCTACAACGTCGCTGCTGTGCTGGGGATTTTGGCCGGCGTAACGCAGCTTTTTTTCGCAGCTCGGCGCAAGCGAGTGATGCTGCAGTTTTTTGCGGATAACTTCATTGTGCTGGTATCCGTTACATTTTTTTGTGCGCGGCTGGCTGAGATTTTGCTCCGCAATTTATCTTTGCTTGATTTTCCGTTTGTCTGGGGTTCTTCAGCTGGTTTGAATTTTTTCGGCGGTGCGCTTGGTTTTTTCATCACCCTGGCCATCCTAGCTCGGAAATATAATGAAAACTTTTTTACTTGGCTGGATCTTTCGATGCTGGCAACCGCCCCGGCGTTGTTTTTCCACCACATTGGCACTTTCTTTGCCGGGAGTGAATATGGTACTGCGACAGCACTACCTTGGGGTGTGACTTTCACCAATCCGGACGCAGTGGGCTACTCTACAATCCCGATTCACCCGACCCAGATTTACGCCGCACTAGCAGTACTGGGGCTATTTACAGCGGCTAGTTTTATTTTCAAAACTACTGCCCGCCCAGGAAAAGCTGGGACATTCTTATTGCTCACACTTTCAATTACTTATTTTTTCCTCGATTTTCTACGGGGTGATTCTGCTCCGACTTTCGGATTTTTCCGAGCGAGCCAGTATTTTGCTTTCGTCTTCGCAATAGTCGCAATACTACTAGTAATCAAAATGAAACAAGCCGCCCGCGATGAACGCCATGGCGAGCTTAGTATTAAAACCCAAGCCTAATGAACGCCGCACTTGATTATTTGATCAATTTTGATCCGACCGACTGGATGGCTATCAGCCTACGGGGAGTGTTTGCTTACCTTTTTGTCGTATTGGTAGCGATCGTGATTTGGGTTGCCCGTGACGTAGTTTCTCGCAGTAAAAATCTTATTTTTCAGGTTTTCGCGATTCTACTGGTCATTGTGCTAAATCTGCCAGGTTTGTTAATTTATTTGATCATCCGGCCACAAAAAACTTTGGCCGAAAAATATCACGAGACCCTCGAGCACAAGGTCTTGGCAGAGAGTGAAGAAATGTGTCCTAAATGTGACCGTCCGTTGCCGCTCATTTTTCAGTTTTGCCCGAACTGTGGGGAAGAGGCGCGCAAGCACTGTAAAAAATGCCATAAACTGGTTTCTAAGAATTGGTCGATCTGTCCTTACTGCGGCACAAAAAAATCCACGCAAAAGAAATTGGAAAGCGATAAGGAGGAAAAGAAGTGAACTTATTCTAGACCCATCTTCTTGCGGAGTGCGGCGGCTTCGTCATCGTCCTTTTTCTTCTTGTCATCCTGTTTCGCCTGCATTTCAATATCATTCCAGTCATTTTTATGTTTGGCCTCAATCGCTTTTAGCTGGTCTTCATGCTTTTTATTAAGTTCGGAAAATTTCTTTTGTTCCTCCTCGAAAATCCGAATCAGCTCGTCAATCTGGTACTGGCTGAGCTTCGGAATGCTCGTGATAATCCGCTGCTTTTCAGTCTTGGTAAGCGAAATTGATTTCGACAAAAGCTCAAGGAACTTTTTTTCGTCAAACTGCGTATTCGGATGGGCCGGGATTGGCACTCCCGTGATGAAGCTATGATCATCTCCGCCAGTGATGAATTGGTCCTCTGAGAGCTCTTCATCCGATTGTAGTGGAGATGCCATTTTCGGCTTCGCACCATCGTCTTTTGGCGGCGGCGGCGGAGGCGGCGGCGGAGTAGCACCGTTGTCTCCTGCCGATGGTTTCGGATCTTGCTTATTTTCGTCACTCATCAGACAAATTTTAGGCTGGAAGCCCCCGAAAAACAAGTTTTTCAGTTAAAATTCCGCGGTGAGAAAAAATCTGATTATCCTCGGTGCTACCGGTTCAATTGGGCAGCAAACGCTGCAAGTTGTCCGGGAAAATCCGCGCGAATTTAGGATTCTGGGCTTAGCTGGTGGTAAAAATTTACGCTTGCTCGAAGCCCAGATTCGGGAATTTAAGCCGAAGTTTTTTTCTTGTTCCGGGATAGGGAAAAAATATGCCCGTTCCTTGCAGATGCCCTTAGAAAAATTAGCTGCACAAAAGTGTGATTTGGTGGTCTCAGCGATTTCTGGTGTGGCCGGTCTCGCACCGACGCTTGCTGCGATTCAAGCGCGCAATTCGATCGCGCTGGCGAATAAAGAATCACTAGTTTTGGCCGGTAAGATCGTGATGGCGGCGGCGAAAAAAAATGGTGTCAACATCTTTCCAATTGACTCTGAGCATTCGGCGGTCTGGCAGCTGCTCCAGAAAGTTCCGCGAGAGCAAGTCCGGCGCATCATTCTCACAGCTTCGGGTGGGGCGCTGCGTGATGTGCCGCTGAGTAAATTTCCTAAAATCTCGCCCAAACAGGTGCTCGCGCATCCGACCTGGCAGATGGGGGCGAAGATCACGCTGGACTGTGCGACGCTGGCGAATAAGGCTTTCGAGATTATCGAGGCGGCGCAGCTTTTCGATTTTCCGCTGGAAAAAATCTCCGCGGTGATACATCCGCAATCACTAGTGCACGCGCTGGTCGAGACAATCGACGGGAATATCTTTGCCCAGATTTCGCGGCCGACGATGAAGTTGCCGATTGCGCTGGCGCTTTTTGAGGGTAAACGAAAATTTGGAACAGTCCAGCCGCTTGATCTAACTCAGCAGAATTTTGAATTCCGCCCGATTGATCCGTGCCGTTATCCATTATTTTTTAGTATTCTGAAAGCTGCTCAGCGCGGTGGAATCTTCCCAGCCGCAGCGGCAGCCGCTTCCGAACATTACGGAGCTAAATTTCTGGCTGGCGAAATCACCTTTCCTGAGATTGCCAAGCTGACCGCTAGCAGCTTACGCAAAGTTCGCCAAAAACCCGCCAACCTGAAAAATATTCTAGCTACCGTAAAATCATTCCAATGAAGATATCTGCGATTTTGTTGGCGGCGGGGAGTGGAGAGCGTTTAAAAAAAGGCGCGCCGAAAGCCTTTGTCGAAGTTCAAGGCCAAGCGATGTTTCTCCACTCTTTAGATTTATTGGAACGCCATCCGCAAGTTTCAGAAATTATTTTGGTCGTGCCGAAGCCTAAAATAAATGTAGCTAAACGGCTGAGCGCTGCATTCAAGAAAATTAAAAAAATTACTGCTGGTGGGTCTACGCGGCAAAAAAGCCTGGCAGCTGGATTAGAATTCTGCCGCGAGAAAGTCGTGTTATCCCAAAACGCCGCGAATCCGTTTGCGACAATCAAGGAAATTAGTGGGCTGATTCAGGCGCTAAAAGGATCCGATGCTGCTGCCGTAGCGCACCGAGCTGATTCGACTGTGCGAGAAAATTTGAAGACGCTGGATCGACGGAAAATTTGGCTGATGGAAACTCCGCAAATTTCAAAAAAAGATTTTTTGATTCGCGGTCTGCAGATTGCTAATCGGCAAAAGATTGAAGCAACCGACGAGCTGCAATTAGCAGAACTGGCTGGTGCGAAAATTAAAATTATTTCCGCCGATAAAAAAAATCGCAAAATTACCCACCCCATTGATTTGAAGAATGGTTCCATGTTCCATGTTCCATGTTCCATGAGAGTTGGTTTGGGGCACGATTCACACAGATTTTCTAAAAGTAAAAGGCCTCTAATTCTGGGCGGCTTCAAGATTTCCGCAGATGGTGGCTTGGAGGGCAATTCCGATGGCGATGTTTTATTGCACGCGCTGACGAATGCGCTTTCTTCCGCTCTCGGCGGAGGATCGCTCTCCACTTTCGCTGATGCGATGTGCCGGCGGGGGATGCGCGATTCTAAAAAATATTTGGAACTTACTTTGAAAAAAATGCGCGCAGCAAAATTTACAGTTAAAAATTTAGCTGTTTCGATCGAAGGCCGGAAACCGAAATTAGAAAAGCATTTCCCGAAAATTAAAAAGCAACTAACAAAACTTTTGAAGCTTGACTCTTCACGGATCGGTCTGACAGCGACGACTGGCGAGGGCCTAACGGCGTTTGGTCGGGGAGAGGGCCTACAGGTATTTGCAATAGTGCTTTTGAGAAATTTATGATTAATTTTAATTTTTAAATTTTGTAATTTTTAAATAAATCTTAATTTCCAATTTTTAAGAATTAAAGTTTAAAAATTATTCATAAAATTAAAAATTATAAAATTGCAAAAATTATGAATATCCGCGCTTTCGCCAAGATCAATCTCGGCTTGAAAGTCCTCGGTAAACGGGCCGATGGGTTTCACGACATCGAGACTATCTTCGCCAGAGTTGGTTTATTCGATGAGCTGGAAATTAAGTTACGCCAGGATTCCAAGATTGTTGTGCGGACCGAAAATGCGAAAATTTCCCCTAAGGAAAATTTAATTTTTCGCGCGGCTTGGCTACTGCAGAAATTTTCCTCACGCCCGTTTGGGGTTGAGATTCTGCTGCGCAAAAGAATCCCAATCGGTGCCGGACTTGGAGGGGGGAGTGCTGATGCGGCAGCGATTTTGAAAACTTTGCCTAGGCTTTGGAAGCTCAAAATTCCGCCAGCGAAATTAAAAAAACTAGCAGCTAGCCTCGGGTCCGATGTTCCATTTTTTCTAGAAAAGTCCGCGTGCTGGGCGCGCGGACGCGGTGAGATTCTCGAGCCTGTCGGCCTGCCGAAGAGATTCCCACGAGAAGCTTTGATTGTCGTGCCGCCAGTTCGGATTGTGACAGGGTGGGCATACGGAAGAATTAAGAATTCAGAATTAAGGATTAAGAATAAAATCCCCCCGCCCCTCGGCAAGCTCGGGGCGACCCCCTTTACGAAAGGGGGTTCCCATATTCCTCCCTTTTGTAAAGGGAGGTGTCCTGAGCGGAGCGAAGGGCGGAGGGATTTGATTAATCACTTTGAAAAGATTGTCTTTCGCGAGTTTCCTGAAATCCGCAAAATAAAAAAACAGCTCGAAAAATCCGGTGCAGAGATTGCGAGTCTGTCAGGTAGCGGGTCGGCCGTTTTCGGATTATTCAAAAAAAAACCGAACAAAGAACTGATTCACGAGTTTAGAAAATTCGGCGAGGTTTTTATCGTTAAGTTACGGGACTAACTAGCAGCCGGAACAGCCACCGCAACCCCCGCCGCATCCGCCGAATGAACAGCATCCGCCGCCAAATGAGCAGCCGCCGCAACTTCCGCAGCCACCACCTAAAGTTTTAGTCATAGGAAAAAATTAGAACGGGAGTAGTTTAGCAGATTTTCTGCTTTTATTTGGAAATCTCCTTCCAAGCATCTTCGAATTTTTTGAATTTCTTTTCAGTACCGCCAACGATTGATCTCCATACACCGCCTGCAAAATCCCAAACAACTTGTGCTCCCGTTTTTAGGGTGACACCGATTGTGTTAAGGCCTTGGTAGGTGACGGCACCAACTAAACTTCTCGCGGTTTCGCCGACTTGGCCGGTTGCTTCTCCGATTATTTTCATGATTTCCTCTTTTTTCGTAGCAAATACAGCTGGATCAATCTCCCACTGCTGTAAATGTTGTTCCTCTAATGCCAATGCCATCAATTCAACGAACTCGATTGTTGTGGCACCGCTTTTTTGGACGTACTCTTCTCGAATATAGTCGAGCACAGAGTAAACCTCACCTGTTTTGTTTTTTATAGCCTGTGTCTTTTTATAGCTGGGAGAATGTCTGAATAATTCAATCGTAGAATGAATAACCTGAAAGAGCGCATGAGCATCTATTTTTTTCAGCATTCGCTTCATCCATTTTCTTGGGAATCTTTCTTTCTCAGAAACAAATCTCTCCAAAAACTTTGGATTAATGCTTTGTTCTTTTGGATCACTGTTTGTATAGGCTTGCAAAATTGCCGCGACCGGAACGTCCATCAGGCCTAACATAGCTTTTGCGCCTGGGCTGGTGTCGATAATCGCCTGGATTTTTTGAGCTTCCTTGTTTGGAGTTTTTTGCGCATCAATCTTGAGTGGCAGACTCGGTTTGACATCTATTTCTTTAGCTTCCGCGTTTTTGGGTTTAAGAAACTTTGTTGCCAGGTAGATAGCTCCAGCAGCTACTCCACCCCCAGCTAAGAATTTGGCAAACTTCGGTTTGCCTTCATCGAAGAGACTTGCAAAACCTTTTAGTAGAGGTTTGATACCGAATCTATAAATCCCATAGAACAAGACTCCAACACCGACGATTTTGGCATATCCAGCTGGACCTTCCTCCCAATATTCTTGGATTTTATTTAGCCCATTTTCAGCATAGTCAAAGACACTTGTTTCAGTTTCTTCGCTCAGAGCCCTAAGCTGCTCCCGATAAGTTTTTTTCTGATTTGCCCTCTCGACCAATCTGCTACGTAATATTTTTGTAAACTCTGTTTTTTGGGCAGGTTTTAATCCGTCAAAAAAGCTTTTTAATTTAGGGTATTTTTCAAAAACGACTTTAAGATCCTGCTTGGCTTTTTCAGCATCATCCCAGAGCAAAAAGTTGATTTTGTGTTTCGATCCAAATTCATCCAAGACAAAAGATTCGACTTTGATCAGGGTAGGCAATAACGTCTCTTGCATTTTTTTTTCAAGAGAATTTCTTACGGGCGGTGCTTGTTTGAGTGCTTCAGCCATTTAGGGGTGTTTTTTTGGATGAATGGATTCTTCAAACCCTTTTCCTAAAGACTCCCATACGCTTCTGGCGTTTGTTCTCACTGTTCTCCAAAGGTATTGAAGGACTTTATTACCGGGTTTTAATCGCGCTGGATCATTTCTTAATTTTTGTATCTCTGCCTTGGCTGCTGCGATTTCTTGGGCATCGGCAGTCCTTTTGTGTTCCTCTTCGAGACGTTCACGAGGATCGTTTTCGCCAAGATATTTTTGGCCAAAAGCTTTTTTTAGGAGTCCCCGCCATAATGGTCTATCAGGTGGCGGCTCTAGCGTTTCTGATGTTGGCGGTTCATCTGAGTCCATTTCTAGAAAAACTAACCTATGTCCATGTAGGTCTGCCGGATCAATTCGAGAATTCTTTTTTATTTCCAATTTTTGTTTTTAAATCCTTACATTTTACCAAAAAATCGCCAAAATTTCAACTCTTCTTCCCGCTTAGCGGGACTCAGAGCAAGCTCTCTTTGGCTTTAAATCAGACAAATTTCGCCTTTATTCCTCTGAATAATCCAA
>JAIPIJ010000016.1 GCA_021734705.1 Candidatus Peribacteraceae bacterium | reverse complement strand
ATTTCTCTACTGATGAGCTGCAAAAAATGCGCGACCAATCTCCACCGGCTCGCAAACCCGACAGTTCGCTGTAAAATACTGACTTCATGAAAATTGTTTTCACAGGCGGCGGAACTGCCGGCCATGTCATCCCGAATCTAGCGATTATTGCGGAGTTGCGCCGGATTGCCGGACACGCCCAGATTTTTTACCTAGGTTCGAAAAATGGTATTGAGAAAAAGCTAGCCACGGAAGCTGGCATCCAGTTTTATGGAATTCAAACTGGCAAGTTACGGCGTTACTTCGACTGGCAGAATTTAGTCGATGCCGTCAGGGTCCCTGTCGGGGTGACCCAAGCAATTTACCGCCTAGTCAAAATCAAGCCCAATGCTATCTTCTCGAAAGGTGGCTTCGTCAGCGTACCAGTTGCCATCGCGGCTTCCCTACTCCGCATTCCGATTGTTATCCATGAATCAGACTTGTCTGCTGGGCTAGCAACTCGCATCACAGCCCGCTTCGCTAAAAAAATCTGCCTATCTTTCCCGACAAAATACACGGGCGGAAAGCTGGAAATCACTGGAAATCCAGTCAGACCGATCGGCAAACCTCAGCGCGGACGAGACTTTCTCAAGTTTAATAGCGCTAAACTCATTATATTGATAGCTGGCGGCTCAAGCGGTGCCACTTTTTTGAACGCACTCACCGAGCAAGCAATCTTTGAGCTGGCCAACAAGGCCAACGTGGTTTGGCTTACCGGGCCCAAGGACAAACCTAAAGTCAGAATCCCAGAAAATGTCAGGGTCTTTGAGTATCTAGATGCAGAGTATCTTGACGTCTTGGCTGCAGCAGACTTAGTAATCTCGCGAGCTGGAGCTAACTCGATTTTCGAAATTGCTGCTGCTGCGCGCCCGAGCGTACTGATACCTCTGCCGCTCGCAACCTCGCGCGGAGACCAAATCGAAAATGCCCGCTTCTTCGAGCAGCACGGAGCAGCGATGGTGCTACCCCAAGAAAAAGCCAAGCCGCATGATTTTGCCAAACTCGTCATTTGGCTGCTATCGGACCCTGACCGTCTGACCAAAATCGGTACGGCCGCAAAAAAATTGGCACCGACTGATGCCGCAGAAAAAATCGCTAAAATTATCCTGAATGTCGCGCAATAATTTTTCCGAACGGATGGCGTGGTGGCTTATCGCAACCCTACTTGTCCTGCTCCCTTTCCATGCCTTTCTATTCACTTGGCTAAAATCATTTTTTTGGACCGATAGCTGGACGATCCTCATTCAATCGTGGAAAGAGATTCTCGTCGGAATTTTAGGATTATTAGCATTTGGAAAATTAATTTCGCAACGAAAATTTCCTAAGGGAAGCACTTTCTGGTTGGGCCTGGCTCTCATAGTTCTGGCGATTGCCTACACGGCTTTTGGCGGAGGCGTGCTGGCGCAAAAAATACTCGGCCTGCGCACAGCCACGCTATTTTTAATTGCCTTTCTGTCAGTTAGATTCTTCGTTTTTGAAAAAAGCAAAATCGAGCAGCTCAAAAAAATCGTTCTGTGCTCGGCAGCAATCGTGATCGCTTTTGCCTTGGCGCAGCAATTTTTACTACCGGCTGATTTCCTGAAATATTTCGGCTACTCGGAAAATGTCTCGGAATGGTTGCCCGGCGGCAATTTGCCGATTTACCATCTAGTTGGCGACTCGGATACTATTCGCCTGCAATCAACCTTTGCTGGACCGAATCAGCTCGGTGCCTACCTACTCGTCATCCTGCCTCTCGCAGCAGCGAAAATTTGCCGGACAAAAAATTGGTGGTGCTGGCTGGCGGGAGGAATTTTTTGTGGAGGAATCGTAGCACTGGTTTTCACTTTTTCACGTTCAGCTTGGCTCGGTGCAACGGCGATGTTTTTGATTTTTGCAATTACTCTCTGGCGGAGAAATTTATCCCCAAAGTTAAAACGCAAGTTGCTCTTCGGAGGCCTGGCAGCACTTTTGGGCTTAATAATTTTATTGTTTTCCAGCGAAAGCCTTGGCGGGATAATTTCACGGGCGGAGTCCACTCGAGAACATTTCGAGAAAAGCATCGCTGCGGCTGAGCAGGTAGCAGAAAATCCACTTGGGCTGGGAATCGGCCGTACAGCTGGAGTCGCTCAGCGCTTCGAAGCAGATCCGCTCACGCCGGAAAATACCTATCTCGGAGTAACGCTCGAACTTGGCTGGTTAGGCGGTTTGATTTTTTTAGCTTTTTTAATATCACTAGCAGCGAACTTAAACAAAAATCGTTCCGAGCTTGTCTATTCCCTAATCGGAATTGCAGTCGTGATGTTCTTCCTCCATCCCCTAGAAGACACCCCAACGGCTCTCACATTCTTCCTATTAGCGGGAATGTTAAACTCACCGAAATAATCCCACTCAATGGAATCGACCACACTCCCCAACGGACTCAAAGTTGTCACACAAAAAATCGACGGCACTGCCGCAATCACGGTCCTGGTGCTGGCTGGAGCTGGCAGCCGCTACGAGACGCGGGAGCGTAACGGCCTCTCACACTTCCTAGAGCATATGTTTTTCAAAGGCGGTGAGAAGTTTCAAAACACAAAAGAGGTTAGCGAAGCGATTGATTCTGTCGGCGGAGAATTCAACGCTT
Source organism: Candidatus Peribacteraceae bacterium (assembly GCA_021734705.1). Taxonomy (GTDB): domain Bacteria; phylum Patescibacteriota; class Gracilibacteria; order JAHISY01; family JAHISY01; genus JAHISY01. The sequence continues at coordinate 17,367 of JAIPIJ010000016.1, read as the reverse complement.
TCACGGGCAAAGAGTACGCCGGCTATTTCGTGAAGGTGGCCGCCACTCATACAGATATAGCTTTCGACGTCTTGAGCGATATGCTCGTCCACGCGAAATTTCCGGCCGAAGAAATCGAAAAGGAGCGCGGCGTAATCCTCGAAGAATACAATATGTATCAAGACACACCGATGTACCAGGTCGGCTGGGATTTCGAACGCCTACTCTTCGGCGACCAGCCGATGGGCTGGGATCAAATCGGTTCCAAAGAAAACATTCGGAATTTCCAGCGCGACGATTTTGTGAACTACAAAAAAGAGCTTTACCAGCCGGGCAATCTCGTGGTTGCTGTCGCTGGAAACTGTGGCCATGCTGATATCGTCAGCAAGGTTGAAAAGTTCTTCAAATTCGAAAACGGCCAAAAGTCCCTTGACTGGCAGGGGTTGGAAAAATTCGAACCCGAGAGTCCTGTCAAAATTCAGAACAAAAAAACCGAGCAGGGCCATCTCGTGCTCGGTGTGAAGGGCGTCGCGGCGGAAGACGAACGGCACTGGACTCAGCGAGTTTTGGCGATAATACTCGGCGGCAATATGAGCTCGCGAATGTTTCTAAGCGTCCGGGAAGCGAAGGGCTTGTGCTATTACATTCGGACAAATACTGATGACTATACCGACGCAGGCGTAGTCTCGACCTCGGCCGGAGTCGACCTGAAACGTTTACCGCTCGCAGTCAGCGCGATCCGCGCGGAGTACGAGAAAATCGCAGCAGAAAAAGTCGATGCGGAGGAATTGACCCGCGCTAAAGAATTTTTGAAGGGCAAACTAACTTTGCGTCTCGAAGATAGCGAAGAATACGCCCACCTGCTCGGTAAACAATTTTTGCTTTACGAAGAGCAATTGGAGCTAGAAGAAATTTTCGCCAAAATCGATGCTGTAACTGATGAGGATATCCAAAAACTCGCCCAAGAAATTTTCGTCCCGGCTAATCTCCGCCTCGCCGCCATCGGGCCTTTTGAAGGCCGAGAAGCAGAATTAACGAAATTACTAAAATAAAAAGCCTCCCGCCATTCGAAAAAATTGGGGCGGCGGCTTCGGAAAAATAAAAACAGTCGTCCCGACATTGCGAAATTTTTGTCCATCGGATTGCCGACGAGCGAGCGCGAAAAAAATCCGGCGATCCCGCCTCGGCGGGAGAGCATCGGATTTTTTCGGGAGCGAGTCGGAGCAATCCGCAAAAATTTCGGATCGTCGGGCGCTTTTTTGCTCCACTTTTTTGGCGTCAAAAAAGTGGAATCCCGCGATAGCGGGAGAAACTATTTAATCCTAGTATTCTTCAGCGCATCCCCCGGAGCAACCATCGGAAAAACATTTTCTTCCGGCTCGACTAAGTACTCAACCAGAACCGGTCCTTTGATCGCGGCAGCCTTCTTTGTGATCTTGAGCGCGTCCGCCACTTTCGTGACTCGGAAAGCTTTGATCCCGCAGGCTTCAGCTAGTTTCACGAAATCCGGATTCAGAAGCGGTGTCGCGGAGTAATTTTTGTCGTAAAAAAGCTCCTGCCATTGCCGCACCATTCCGAGAAATCCATTATTGAAAACCGCTATTTTCAAAGGAATTTTCTCCTGCGCCAGCGTCGTCAGTTCTTGGATATTCATCTGAATCCCCCCGTCTCCAGTGAGACACCAGACCGGCGTCTGTGGCTGCGCGACTGTCGCACCCAGTGCCGCTGGTAATCCGTAACCCATCGAACCGAGTCCACCCGAGGAAAGCAGCCGGCCCGGTTGGCGAAATTGGAAGTGCATCGCCGCCCACATCTGGTTTTGGCCGACATCGGAAACAATGAAGGCATTTGGCGCAGCTTTATTAATCGCGTGAACTACCTCGACCGCCTTCAAACGTTTCGGACTCTTCTTTTTTTCAATTTCTAGCAGTTTGGCATCGATCATTTGGGAATATTCCACAATCCTGGCAAACCAATCCGTGTGCTTTTTTGCCGCCACCTTAGCGTTCAGCTTTTTGAGCGCGTCACGCGCATCGGCCACGATTGGGGCGTCTGGTTTAATAATTTTACCAATTTCGGCTGAATCGATATCGATGTGGATGACTTTAGCGCGAGCGGAAAATTCGCTTAATCTGCCGGTAATCCGGTCATCGAAGCGCGCACCGACAGAGATGATCAGATCGGCGTGCGAGATGGCAAAATTCGCTTCCGGTGAGCCGTGCATACCGAGCATACCGAGATAATTTTTATGGCCAAAAGGAATCGAAGAAATTCCCAGCAGAGTCGCAACAACTGGAGCATCAATCCGCTCAACGAACTGCTGAATTTCTTTTGAGGCTCCCGATATCAGGACTCCATGCCCAGAGATGATCACTGGTTTCTTGGCGGCCGCAATCAGCTCGCTGGCTTTTTTGATCTGACTCGCACTAGCCGGTCCCCGCTCTAGGTAGCCCGGCAACTTAACTTTAGTTTTTTTGTAATTGAAGTCCGCTAGCCCAACCTGAGCGTCTTTAGTGATGTCAATATGGACCGGCCCCGGGCGTCCGCTTTTGGCTAAATGAAAGGCTTCTCGAATAGTCTGCGCCAAATCTTTCGCTCTAGTTACTAGATAATTATGTTTAGTGATTGGCAGTGTGATCCCAGTCATATCAGCCTCCTGGAAAGCATCCGAACCGACTAGATCACTCGGAACCTGTCCTGTGATAGCTACCAGTGGGATCGAATCAAGAAAAGCGTTCGCGATTCCAGTAATGAGATTAGTCGCACCGGGTCCAGAAGTTGCCATACAAACACCGACTTTTCCGCTCGCCCGAGCATAACCTTCCGCCGCAAAAGCCGCCCCCTGTTCATGCCGTGTGAGAATATGGTTGATTTTTTTCGCATAGTTCGTCAACGCGTGATAAAGCGGCAGTACCTGCCCACCGGGATAGCCGAAAATCGTGTCCACCCCTTCGGCAATCAAGCTTTCGAAGACGATCTCACTACCTGTTTTTTTCACAGCAGAAATTTTAACCGATATCTTGCGCGCCACCAAGCTTCTTCCTCTGGTTTTAGCAGTAATTTTTTTTTCATTTCTCCCAACTAAATGCCCGGAACGATATGAAGAATTTTCGGACTGGGATCGATCAAACCTACCAGCTTTCCCATCGCTATAGCCAGAGTAGAAAGCTTCTCTAAAACCTTCATTATGGTCGGCGCCTTCACTAGGTTTTTCCGATTGTGAGAATGATCCTGCTGAATTCATAAAAGTCTAGTTTTTATGGGTCATAATTCTAGTGTAATCGATCGATCTTGACTAAGTTTCAGGTAAAAATTAAACTGCGAGTCCTTAAAAATATTTAACCTTTTTGAAATGTCTAACCCTTCGACAAGCTCAGGGTCTTCGAAAATCCAACCAGTCAACGACTACATTTTGATCGAGCCGGAAAAGGCCGAAGAAAAAACCGCTAGCGGGATTTTCATCCCCGACACGGCTGACAAAGAAAAACCCCAACAGGCGAAAGTCGTCGCGGTCGGCCCAGGAAAATTGGGGAAAAATGGCGAGCGCAAACCACTCTCGGTGAAAGTCGGTGAGACGATTTTGTATTCGAAATACGGACCAACCGAAGTCAAACTCGGCGCGGACGAGTATTTTTTTATTCAGGAAAGCGACGTAATCGCTGTTTTGAAATAATTTAAATTGGATTTATTTATGGAAATCGAAATAAATGGAAAAAATTTCGCAATAGAGCAAGCAGAGAGTTACGGCAACCGAAATGGTAGTCATGAGTTTGGAATTGGAATCAGTATCCCAAAAGAAAAAAAGGCTTTTTCCTACTTTGTAGTTTTTACAAAAAACGCAACTCAGCTCGAACCAAAATTGAATATTGAAGAATTTATGAAAAACAAAAGCCTAGCAGAAGTAAGGAAATTACTCGAAAATGAAATTTTCGAAAACGCCGTTATCCTTGTAAAAGCCGAAAGTATTGAACATTATTTATCCGACGGCAATGGCAACAAAACAACAATTTTAAATTTTTAATTATTTTTTAAAATCTCCCCAATCCCTCTTTACAAAAGAGGGGCTACAAAGTCCCCCTTTCGTAAAGGGGGAAGCCCGAACGAAGTGAGGGCAGGGGGATTTTACAACCACACAACTTAATCCTTAATTCTATGTCCAAAGATATCTACTTCTCCGAAGAAGCCCGCAAAAAACTCTTTCGTGGTGTGACCAAACTCGCCGATGCCGTCCGCATCACGATGGGTCCCAAAGGTCGCAATGTAATCCTCGAAAAATCCTACGGTTCGCCGACCATCACGAATGATGGTGTGACAATCGCGAAAGAAATCGAGCTTGAGGACAAATTCGAAAATATGGGCGCCGAGATGGTGAAAGAAGTCGCCAGCAAGACAAACGACGCTGCCGGAGACGGCACGACTACTGCGACAGTCCTGGCTCACGCGATCATCGCGGAAGGTTTGAAATACCTTACCGCCGGAGCCAACGCGATGAATCTCAAAGCTGGTATCGCAAAAGCGACCAAAGCTGTCGTGGCTGAGTTAGAAAAACTGGCTGAACCGGTCAAGACGAAAGAGCAGCAAAAACAAGTGGCGACAATCTCGGCCCAGTCCGAGGAAGTCGGTGAGATCATCGCCGAGGTGCTCGAAAAAGTTGGTGAAAACGGCGTCGTAACTGTGGAGGAGGGCCAGACACTCGGACTCGAGACTGATGTCGTCGAAGGTATGCAATTCGACAACGGTTACGTTTCGCCTTACTTCATCACGAACACCCAAAGCCTCAAAGCTGAATTCGAAGATGCCCAAATTTTGATTACGGACAAGAAAATTTCTTCAATCCAAGAAATTCTTCCACTGCTGGAGAAACTGGCTCAATCCGGCAAAAAAGAGCTCGTAATCATTGCTGAAGATGTCGAAGGTGAAGCGCTGGCAACCCTAGTCGTCAATAAGCTCAAAGGCGGTTTCTCGACCCTAGCAGTCAAAGCCCCTGGATTCGGTGAACGCCGCAAAGCCATGCTGGCTGACATCGCCGCGCTCACTGGTGGCCGCGTAATTTCTGAAGAGGTAGGGCTGAAGCTTGAGAATACAGAACTCGCCGACCTCGGCCGGGCCAGTAAAATCATTTCCGATAAAGAAAATACGACTATCGTCGGCGGTAAAGGCGAGAAAACTGAGATCAACGCGCGTGTCGCCGAAATCAAGAATGAGCTAGAAAACTCCACTAGTGATTTCGACAAAGAAAAACTGAGTGAACGGCTCGCGAAACTGACTGGCGGTGTCGGCGTTATCAAGGTCGGTGCAGCGACTGAAGTTGAGCAGAAAGAGAAACAGCACCGCGTCGAGGATGCCGTAGAGGCAACCAAAGCCGCGGTCGAAGAAGGCATCGTCGCTGGCGGTGGTGTCGCACTGATCCGAGCGAAGAAAATCCTTGAAAAATTGGCAGCAGATGAAGCGGACGCTGACGAAAAAGTTGGAATTGAAATCATCGCTAAAGCGTTGGAAATCCCTGTTCGCCAGATTGCTGAAAATGCTGGTGAAGACGGCGGAGCAATTTTGGCGAAGATTGCCGAAGCGAAAAATGTAAATGAGGGTTTTGATGCGGCGACTGGAAAATTTGTCGACCTCGTCGCAGCTGGCATCATCGACCCGAAGAAAGTAACGCGCTCGGCACTAGAAAACGCCAGCTCAATCGCCGGAATCTTCCTCACGACCGAGGCTGCCATCGCCGACAAGCCGAAGAAAGAAGAGTCAACCCCGCCAATGGGAGGCGGTATGGGTGGTATGATGTAATACTCAGATTAAGATTCTAGCCACAAGACCCTTTGCTAATTTGCAGCACATTGATTGATCGCCGCCTGTATACAATTTGCAAATCCTGAACCACCTGAAATTAAGCAATCTACCGCCCCGCTATTTTCGCTCGTTCTTAATTGTTCATATTGCGCCATCAGTTTTTTCTCTTCTTCTTGCATAAGTGCTTCCGCCTCACTATTTATAGCAGTTCCTTTCCGATAAAGTGCAGCAGCCTCGCTACCTGTAGCAGATTTTAGTTGTTTTTCGATTTCTTGTGTTTCAACCTTAGCGGCATTGTAAATATTTTCTATTTTAGAATCTGCGGCGGCGACATATCCTTGAGCGGTTTTAATAGCCTCCTTCATCGTTGCTACACATTCTTCTCTGGTTTTTGGCTGCTTCTTTTCTGGAGCTACCGCAGTAGTCAGTTGCTGTTCTGTATTTTCAAAAATAATCTTCGTAACATTCTGCACAATCAGGAGCGAAAGGATAATGATGACCAGCCCAGCCAGCGACCACATGATGTGCTTTTTCGCTGCGGCCAGAGCATCTTGGCTGCCGTGGGCAGTCACAAGCCGAATCGCGGCAATTATTAGCATCACTACAGCGATAATCGCAGCAAAGCTTAAGATCCCACCAATCAGCTTCAAAACAAATTCTTGAGTGCTCTCAATAGAATATTGCGTAGCCTCTTCAGAAAGTTTGCAATTTACAACGCCCTCTGGACAGGTGATATCGGTAATGCCGATCTGCTTGGCGGCATCGATAATCCCAACTCCGCCAGTAGATTCTGCTGCCAAAACTGGCTGCACGCAAGCTAGGAAGGCTATGGCGGCAGAGAGGAAGATCTTACGCATAGGAAATTGGTTTAGCGTGGCTGCTTCTTGTGCTGGACCGTCTTCCAAAATATATAGAGGAAGATCAAGAGCAGTAGAATCATCAACCAAAGCAGGATTTGTTCGAGTAGGGGTGAGTTCTCAACTACAATCACCGCAGATTTCACGCGGCTCTCGCCGGCATCATCGGTAATTTTTAGCTTCACGAAATATTCACCGACTTTTTGGTAGATATGGGTCGCTTTCACATTTTCAGTAACCGCGGAATCATCACCGAAATCCCACACATAAGACACAATCTCACCATCCGCATCAGTCGAACCAGAGGCATCGAAAGAAACTTCTTCTCCGACAATCACGATCCGATTACCCTCAAAGACCGGAACGGGCCCCTGGTTAGCGTCATTCGGATCGGCGTTATCACCAAGACCATCTCGGTCGGTATCCAACCACTCCGTCGCATCACAGGTGAAGGCATCTGATTCATCCGGATGGCCATCATTGTCATCGTCAGCATCGGCAGAATCCGCGATACCATCGTGATCGCAGTCTGAGCAGACCTGAGCATCATTCGGATTTTCATCAGAATTATCACCGCAACCGTCACCGTCTGTATCACGGCACTCGGAACTCTCTAGTGGGAATTCATCGAGTAGATCATTACAACTCTCGACTCCATCACCATCGGTGTCCGGATTGAGTGGATCAGTGCCGATCTCAGTTTCGGCGGTATCTGGTAAGCCATCATTGTCATCGTCCGGATCGGCGTTGTTGCCGATACCATCACTGTCGGTATCATCCCATTCGGTCGGATCGACCGGAAAAGCGTCTTTCGCATCGCCAACACCGTCATTGTCGGTGTCATATTTCCTAGGATTAGTGCCACTAGCACTTTCCGCATCATCGTTGAGGCCATCATTGTCATCATCGACATCAACCGAGTCCCCAACCCCATCACCATCCGAGTCAGCATCGACAAAAAACGAAGTCTCGACGTAATTATTTGAAGAATCGTCAGTCGCTGGATCACTCGGGAAAATCTGTGCGGCAATTTTGTGGTTGCCGGCATTGGTCGTCCAAGCGACAAAAACCTCGTCTGGGACACTTTTGGCCTTGACGCTCACCGGCTGGTCAGTCGCGACCTGCGCCCCATCAACAAAAAATTTGACGGTTCCGATCAAATCGACAGCACCCGAATTATTGACTGTCGTATATATCCTCACTGTCTGTCCTGCTACCACGCCACTGTCTGGCTGGATCGTCAGCTCGTCACTCGTCACCGACAAATCAGCCGCAGCGAAACCAGCCGAAAGGACGAAAACCGTGAGCCCTAAGAGAGTGCGAAAAAATTTCATCAGCGATTATTTTTAGTTAGCAGGATTTTAGCAAATTTATAAACCGCGAAAATTATTCTGTTCCCGGCTCCATGCTTCACGCCTCATGCTCAAAGTTCACGGTTTGGATCGCAATTTTGCCCGAATTCGTCAATCCACTGCACCACAGTAACTTTCTGATCACGCAAAAAATTGCCATGCTGGTCAGCAATTCCGTTGAAACGCAATTCATACCATTCACGGCATTCTGGTGTCACGCCGGAAACTTCTATCCAGACGTCTTGTGGTGGAATAAAGATAGCGCGGCGGATTTTTACTGAATCGAAACGTTGATTGCGGTAATTCATATCCGCGAGCGAAAAAGTGGCGCTCTTGATCGAATCTAAATCGAGTGGTTCGTTGAAGCGCAAGTCAATCGTCGCAAGATTACGCCCGATAAATTCCTGCCAAGCTAGGCGCGGAGGCTGTGTATCCGGAATAATCCTGAGAGCTAAGTCCTTGTCTGAATCAAGGTTCGTCTCGAAAATTGCCAAATTTTCGCGCGCATCAAAATCATCGCTAGCGAGTAAGAATCCGGCTGGCAGCTTGACTGTCACCCGGACATGATCAGCAGACGAACCGGACTGCTTCACCAGCTTCAAGTTGTAAATATTGTCCTGAACGGTGCTCTCAGGCAGCAGGTAGGAAAAATTAATTTCGCGGGATTCGCCCGGGTTCATTTCGATAGTTTTCGTAAACACCTTACGCGAGCCGTCGTCAAATATTTGATCGAGTGTGCCGGAAATTTTTTGTGAACCAAGTGGTGTGAAAACTCTCCAGACACTTTTGTAATAGCCCGAAATTGGCTCAGCCGCATCACCACGGTGTGCTAGTTGGATCTTCAGCTTCGCGGTAGCAGTCAGCCCTTGCTCCGCGTCTTCGGAAAACTCGATATCGTAAAAAATATCGCGCGTAATGTAGCGGCTGGACTTCATCCCTCCGTAATTGCCTTCGACAATCGCCAGCAAGTCGGAATCCACCGGAGCCGGCAACGCACCACCCCAGTTTTTCGCTAAAACGGTCGCCTCAATGTCCGAGTCGAGAAAATAAAAAAGGATGTGCTTACTGTTTAGGCTCTCAAGCAAAACCGAACTCGAAGCCTTGGGATGCAGAATTATTTTCTTAATCAGATTTTTGGCGACGTCCCCCAAGAAATTTTTACGGTCCTGAATCTGTTCGGGGTCGTGGAGATCAATGTTTTGAATTTGATTCTCTAGGGCAGCAAAGAGGCCGGCCGGACCACCAATCTCTGGAGATAACTCCTCGGCTAAATTTTGGAAAGCTGTGAAATCAATCGCGATCACACCATCAAATTCAGCTTCCGGATATCCAAGCTGGTAAAGGCGGATCAGCTCACGGGCGCTAGTCGGAAAATCCGGATCTAGGTTACCATCGCGAAATCCGTGTCCCGGATAGAAATCTCCGGCTAGTAAATCTTCGACGAAGGGATCCGGTGGTGAAGTTTCCTTCTGGATCAATTTCTCGTCATAGACGTTGCCGAATTGGAAAAACGGAATCCCAAAGCGAAATTTGAGCGTCGCAAAAGAAGTTATGAATCCGCCTGTCGGACGGCGTTCGGCGTCATTTTGGAAAACTACGAGATAATTTTTAGAGAAGGGAAAACCCGTAATTTTACGCACACCAAGATCGCCCAACTCACCGACCGAAAGCTCCACGATAAGTACCAGCAAAGCGAAAAACGCCACTATGGCTATCAATATCCAACGCCAAATTTTCTTTTTCTTTGGATGGAGCTTGGCGATAAGCTTTTGGAAAAACATTTCCCCAAAATTTTATCACGCCGTAAAATCAAAGGGATTTAATTTTTTGAAATGCAAATTGTCACCACCAAAGCTGCTCCTGAAGCTATCGGACCTTACTCGCAAGCAATCGTCTCAGATGGTTTCGTTTTCACGAGCGGACAGATTGCTTTGAAACCGGATGGTGAGTTTTTGGATGGCACGATTGAGGAACAAGCACGACAAGCTTTGGGGAACCTGCGCGAAGTTTTAAACGCCGCCGGATCGGACTTCTCGAAAGTCCTCAAAACGACAATTTTCCTAGCAAGCATCGACGACTTCGCAAAAGTGAATGAAATTTATGCTGAATTTTTCGGCGCAGCGAAACCAGCCCGCTCGACTGTCGCCGTCTCGGCTTTACCGAAAAACGCGAAGGTAGAGATTGAGGCCATTGCGAAAATATAAGGCGCGGCGGAAACCAACCCCTCGGGTTGAATCCCGTCAACCCTTCGGGTTGGGCCGCTCCAAAACTACCACCTCTCTCCCAACAATCTGATTTTTACGCGAGTAAATCAGTTTTTCTGCATTCTGCATTTTCCAGCCAAGTTCTGAAATTTTAGGCAGAATTATTTGCGAGGCGAAAAATTTAGGCACACCGTTTTCGAGATAAACCGGAAAACAAATCACGGCTCGGCGGCAATTCAGCCAGCCGAAAAATTGAGTGTAAAGTTTTTCCAGTTCGCTGAAAATTTTGTCGCGCATCCTGGCATCGGGCAAAGTTCGGCGCGGCGGGCCGAGATAACCCTCAGTCGCTATGACGTCAAATTTTTTGGAGGATTTTTGCCGGGCATCGTGCAAAAAAAGATCGGCTGAAAAATCAAATTCAGCGAGATTCTTTTTCGAAAAATCCAGCATCCGCGGATCAACATCACTTCCGATAATTTCGTGACCCAGCAAGGCCGCCTCGGCCAAGACTCCCCCGCTACCGCAGAAGGGATCATAGACTTTTAAGTTTTTGGAATCACGTGTAGCTAGATTCACCAGCATCTGTGCCAGTTTCGGCGGCAGCATCCCGACTCTGGCATCGCGGAATTTCTTTTCGTAATCACGAAATTTATAATTCGCAAAAGGCTGGACTGCTGACAATTTTGCCAACCACCAGTTTTTACCGGAGTTCGCAATGAGAATCTCGGTCCCGTTCTTTTTGAGAATCTCGAACTCTGACTGCGCTGAGGACAAATTCTGAAAATCCTTATTGGCGAAGCGAACCGAAAGCTTTTGGCCACGGAGAAATTTCTTCGCCCCGACAAGCAGGGTCTGGAGCGTCTTGGTGTTTTCTGGGAAAAGTGAAATCGCAAAAGTCTGTTTGCCGCTCTTGGCAGACAGCTCCGAGCTTAGCCAAGCGGAAACTTTGGCAATCGGAAAATCCAGCGTGTGCTCCAAAACTTCACCGGCCTTCACCACTCCACCGATTTTCTTGAGATCAAGTTCTGATAAATCCTCAAAAACCGCGAAAGCATTATCGCGTGCGCAAATCTTGGAATTTGGAAAACGCGCACGTATTTCGGCAATCGAAATCGCCGGGTTACGTCCGAGAACTACAAGCGTTTGTAACTTTTGTGGACTCATTTGCGTTTCGGCATTTTATACCTAAATAATAAAACTGCTAAAATTACCGCGTGCAGAAACCCAAAAAGTACGCGGCAGCCGGAGTAGATATTACCGAAGGCGATGCAGCGTCACAAATTGCCGGTAAATTCGCTGGCACGACTTTCGCCTCGCGCAAAGGGAAAATCGGCAGCCCAGTCAAACTCCCAGGAGGTTTTGCAGGAATTTTGGATTTTGGGAAGTATTATTTGATAACGGGCGATGATGGAACTGGCACAAAAATGGAAGTTGCCGAACGAATGCAAAAATTCGATACGCTCGGAGCCGACCTAGTCGCGATGGTGGCCGATGATGCGGTTTGCCTCGGAGCCGAAGTTGTCTCGATCACCAACACGCTCGACACGCCCAAGATGGATCGGCGTATCGTCGGCGAACTTTTGAAGGGCCTCGCGAAGTCCTGCTGCGAGCAGAAAATCGTGATCGCCGGCGGCGAACTCGCCGAGGTCGGCCAAGCCGTCAACGGCATGGTTTGGAACGCGACAGCGATCGGAATCGTCGACAAAAAGAAGATCATTCTCGGTGACAAAATCCAGCCTGGTGATGCCATCATCACGCTCAAAGAAAATGGTTTACGCTCAAATGGTTTTTCACTAGCACGGAAAATTTTGTCCGATAAATTTGGCAAAAATTGGCATAAAAAGAAGTTCGGCCCCAAAACTTGGGGCGAACTGCTGCTCACGCCCAGCAAAATCTATCATTCAGCAATCCTCGAACTCACCGGCAGATTTGGCAAAAAAAGCCCAGTCGATGTGCGTGGAGTCTGCCATATCACTGGTGGCGGGATTCCCGGCAATCTGCCGCGCATTTTGAAAAATAAAAAACTTGGCGCGGAGCTCGACAAGCTTTGGCCGACACCAAAATTCGTACAAGAATTAATTCGGCTGGGCAAAGTCTCGCGCGAAGAGGCCCGCGAAGTCTGGAGCCTCGGCAACGGAATGCTGGTCGTAGTGGCCCAAAAAGACGCAGCCCGAGCCTTAAAAATACTGTTAAAAAACAAGATCGTCGCGCGTGTCGCTGGCAAGATTACGAGCTCGGGTAAAATTAAAATTGTTAATTTTTAACCCCTTTAAAGTGTCCAAACTTCCCTCCCGCAAGCGCTGTATCATCGCAGCGGCACTCGGGCTCGCTTCCGGGGTGCTTTGCGCTTGGCTAGCTTCACAAAAAGATCCGGCAATTTTCGACCTAAAGTCATTCACCTTTTGGTCAATTGTGTGGAATCGTTATTTGATCGGCCTCACTATCGCCCTAGCCGGAGCCTACCGTTTCCATCCGCTTTTTGGTTTTCGGATTGTCCCAGCACTGCGGGGCGCAATTCTCGGGGCGATTGTCTCACTCGCACTGGCTTTCGGAGCATTAATTACGCCGGCAGAAAACGCAGCCCAAATTTTTTGGCTGACAGTCGGCGTTGGCGCGCTCTATGGTCTAACCATCGATCTCATCGCCACGAAAATTGGCGGTGAAGGCAAAGGCCTGCTCAAATAAGATTGAATAAAAAAATGGTTCGGGTTAAAATTCCCCTCCTTCTATAGGCTTTCTAGCTAGATGACAACAACCCATTAAACTAAACAACCAACATTATGAAACTCTGGGAAACGAAATCTTCGGGTAAACTCCATCCTTTCATCGAAAGATTCACAATCGGCCAAGATTTGATTCTCGATGCCTATCTTTTGCCTTTTGATTGTCTGGCCTCGGCTGTACACGCTTTTATGCTGCAAAAAAAAGGTTACTTGAAGGTCGGTGAATTTAAAAAAGTTAAGAAGCTTCTGCGAGAAATTTACTCAAAAGCTAGCGCGCGAAAATTCGAGTTAAAGAACGTGGAAGACAGCCATTCGGCTATCGAAGGCCTGCTTACCAAAAAACTTGGTGAGCTCGGCGGCAAGATTCACCTTGGCCGGAGCCGCAATGATCAATCAGCGACCACAATTCACCTTTTTGCGAAAGACGAGCTCCTAAAAATCCGGAGCGAGCTCCTAGAAACGATCGACATCCTACAAAAACTAGCGGAAAAATATGCTGATACTCCAATGCCGGGCTATACCCACACTCGACCGGCGATGGTGTCGACTCTTGGGCACTATTTTGCCGCTTTTGCCGAGACACTCTCGGTCGACTATATCAGTGTCGAAGCGGCTTTCAAAACGGTTGATCGTTGTCCGCTCGGATCGGCGGCTGGTTACGGCACTTCGGTGGCGATTGACCGGAAACTGACCGCGAAGCTGCTTGGCTTTGGCCAACTCCAGGTCAATACCCTTTCCGCTCAGCTCGGCCGAGGCCAAGTCGAGACCACTACGCTGGCCGCGCTAGTCAATGTCGCGCTGACACTTTCGCGGATCGCTAATGATTTGATTTACTTCTCCACTCCGGAGTTCGACTTTTTCGAACTTTCAGACGCGATTGCGACCGGCAGCTCAATAATGCCGCAGAAGAAAAACCCGGACCCACTCGAGATCATTCGGGCAGCGGCTGGTATGCTCATCGGAGGACACACGCAATCGGCAGCAATCCTAGAGGGCCTTTCGGCGGGTTACCAGCGCGATCTCCAGCTTTTGAAGCAGCCTTTCGTGCAAGGCGTAAAACTCACGAAACACTGTTTGCAGGCTTTTCAGGTTGTTTTGAAAAATATAAAGGTCAACGATGAGAAGCTCGAGCGAGCTGCCAGCGACACCCACCTCTTCGCAGCCGATATAGCCAACGAGCTTGTTTTAAAAAAGGGTTTGAGTTTCCGGGAGGCCTACCGGAAGGTGAAGGAAGGCTATACGCGAGCAGGCTGGCGAGGCGTGATTGAGTTCGACGATGTCCCCCATTTTGATCCAGCTAAGCAAATCAAGAGTAAGCGGTCCGATGGCATGCCCGGCAATCTGCGGCTCGACCTGACAGCGAAATGGACCATTAGTGAATCAAAAAAGACTGCCTCCGAACAGAAAAAATTCGCTGAGACACTCCGCCAGATTTGGAGTTTGTAAGAAAGTTTTTTAAAATCCCGCCGTTTTAATTTTTTTCTAAATGTCTAAACCTGCTAAATGTCCTAAATGCGACGCTGGCCTAGTGATCGCTGATGACGCTGAGGTCGGCGAGATCATCACCTGTGATGAATGTAGCGCCGAGCTGGAAGTGAAGGAATTGGATCCGAACGTCGTGCTCGATGATGCTCCGGCCGTCCAAGAAGACTGGGGCGAATAAAAGTTTCGAGTTGTTAGTTTCTAGTTTCTAGAAGAAAACTTCTAGTGTATTTTTGTTTGTGAAAAATTCAGTCTTGTCCCAACCCCTCGGGTTGAGCAGTAAGTGCCTGAATTCAACCCCTCGGGTTAAAGCGATCTTTTACTGAAGGTCCTCCGTAATGAAGCGAGGAGGGATACTGTTTTTTGCTGTCAAAAAGTGACAGCCCTCGGAGAAAGTTTTTTGTTTAGCCTTGTGTTTGTCGTTAAAAAATTCATTACGAAAAATCATGCTATGCTGTCCGCCAGTTTCCGCAATGATGATCCACAGGATAAAAGCCGGCTCTCTCGATCAAAACTGCTGGGTTTTGGAGGACGGCGATGAAGCAGTCGTGATTGACCCGGGCTGCGAGGCAGCTGAGCAAATTTTGGAAGTCCTCGGAAACCGAGCTCGAATCACAGCAATTTTACTGACCCACAATCACTCCGACCACACCCGCGCACTTACTGATCTCGCCGAGGAGACCGGGGCACCTGTTTTCATCCATCCCGCTGACAAAGAGACCGTCGAAAAGGGCTGGATTGTACTGAAAAATATTCGCAAAACGGGAGACGAAGTTATTTTACCAACTCGTCCTTTAGTAGACGGCGATACTCTGAATTTTGGCGAAATAAAAATTGGTGTAATTGAAACCCCAGGGCATACCCCTGGTAGTTGTTGTTTTCTCGTAGACGGCCACTTATTTTCTGGTGACACACTTTTTCACAAAAATGTCGGGCGGACCGATCTCGCCGGAGGCAACGAAGATCAACTCAAGAATAGCCTCAAAAAACTGCTTGGATTAAATCCAAATACGGTCGTCCATCCCGGACATGACGAGGATTGGAGTATCGGCGAAGCCCAAAAATTCAACCACTTCCCAATCTGAACCCAAGTCTTTATAATCCTTGTAGCTCCTTATAATTTTTACAAGCTTTCAAGTGATTATCGTAAATTTCAAAAACTACGAATCGGCGGTTGGAGAGAATGCCGTCGCCCTCGCAAAAATCCACGAAGTCATCGCACAGGAAACCGGAGCTCCACTGGCTGTCGCAGTCAGTGCTTTTGATTTGGTTCAAGTCGTGGCCGCAGTGAAAATCCCAGTTTTCGTCCAGCACGTCGATGCGGCTGATTTCGGCAGTTCGACCGGCTCGATCGTCCCACAATTAGCGAAAAATTTGGGAGCAGCCGGCACGTTGCTGAATCATTCCGAAAAACGCGTAGTCGAGCAATTGCCGAAACTTGTGGCATCAGCCAAAGCTGCCGGACTGCAAATCGTGATCTGTGCGGAAAATGATGACGAAGCTGCTAAATTCGCGGCAGAATTTTCTCCGGATTTTGTCGCAGTAGAACCGCCCGAATTGATTGGCGGAGATATTTCCGTGACTTCGGCTAATCCTGAAATTATCGAGAATTCCGTCCAAAAAGTCGGCTCGACTCCCCTGCTCGTCGGTGCTGGCGTGAAAAACGGTACAGATGTCGCGACCGCTCTGCGCCTCGGTGCAGCGGGAGTGCTACTCGCCAGCGGCGTAACGAAAGCCGATGACCCAGCCGAAGTCCTGCGCGATCTCGCCAGCGGGCTAAACCAAAAAAATTAACCTCTCTAAAATGCTTTTTAGCTATCGTGTCGACGGTTACGAAGTTTTGCCGCGCGACAAAGAACTAATCGAAACCAAACTAGAGAAGCTGGAAAAATTCGATAATCGCCTCTCCCGGACTGATGACGACGCGGTCAAAGTCCACGTCAATCTCTTCCGCGGCACACGCCACAATTCGCCAAACTTCGGACTAAAGATCCAGCTCACCGGACCAGGCGTCTCATTTCGTGGCGAAGCCAGCGGAAAAACCGTCGCTGATGCAGCTGATGAAGTCGAGCGCAAACTAAGAGCTCAGATTGAAAGAATTAGAGGCTAAGCTGCTTTAGACTCGGTCTTTGCTTTTATTTCTCTGCGCCTACTGCGAATACGTCCTTTCAAATCAAGTCTAATTTTTAAATCCTCGATAGGCCTTGGTAGCCTGCTTAAGTAAGCTTGCAAATCTTCAAAATTCGATTTATCAAAAGAAATATTTGTTTGTAATTCTGCAGCAGCACTCTTAAGAGATAAAAAATATTTGTATGGACTTTTGCTTTGGTCTAAACCGTACTCATTAATCAAGCTTGATAACTGCATAAAAACCTTACGCAGAGCTAATAGGGCCTTAACTAATTCCAATTTGTCTGAATCTTTCTGAATGCTTAAAAAACAAAGCCTCTTAAAAACACTATCATAATTCTCAAAAACTTTCGGTAGCCAGAGAGTAACGAAAAGCTCTCTCGTTTCTCTTGGCACTTGCTCATCGTTAGCCCTCAACCTATTATCAAGATAAGCAAGAAGCCTGTCTCTACTTCTTGGAGATAATTCTTCAATCCCGCATTCACCTGCAAGAACCTTCTCAGCAAGATCCTCGTCATTTCTCACCTCTACGGGATTGCCTTGCGAATCTGACACAACAGCCGGAAGATCGTCTCTTTTGGGTGAATTAGAAGTTTCAGACATAACTAAATCATTAATTTGTGAAATTTTAACGATAAAAAATATTTTGTCAAGTTGACACCTGTCCCTAATTTTAGGAACAAATATACAAAACTATTTCCAATTCGCATTTTTTGTTACGATTGCAGCAATTAGGGTTACCTTTGGGTTTTAGGAGCAGGGTATCTTGGTGGCAAGCTAATCCTGCTTTTTTATGCCTAGAAGTACCCACATCCAGCTCCTTTCAATGAAACAAGCAATCTTTAAGAAC
>JAIPIJ010000015.1 GCA_021734705.1 Candidatus Peribacteraceae bacterium | reverse complement strand
GCTGGAAATTAAAACCCAGAAAGCCTTCTCGGATTGTTTTTTTGTGAGATCGCGAGTCACCATTAGTATCCCTGAAATACCGATAAATCGAACAAGGTATAAAAGTGCGAAGTGAAATTCACTTGGCGAGAGTTCGGTAAAACCAATAAGCAGGCTTAAAATTGCAATCATCCAAAAGATCAACAGGCTGCCTGAAATTTTGTCGATCTCAATTTTTTCTTTGAGCAGTAACTTTCTCGCAATCCAGATTAGTAAAGTGCCGGAGGCGGCTAGATCAAGTGGTAGGAAAGAAACACCATCTAGGCTGATCCGGCCAAACTCTCCAGCACAAGCTGCCAGAATCGTCACAGCAATGCCAAAAACCGGGAAACGAAAAGTGAGGACGGTAAAGAATAAGGCTCCAACTGCTAGAAAAATAAAGTTTGGAGCAAATACAGCGATTGTGCCGAGGGCGAGTATCGTTAGGCTCAGGACGATTTTGTTTTCGGAGATTGAATCCACGAACTTGATTTTAGCGCGTTAAAAAGGTATTTTGTAACGGCTTTTTTAATTTTTAAAAATGCTTGTTCGCAAGTTCGGCGGCACCTCAATGGGCTCGGTCGAGTCTCTTAATGACGTTGTCAAAATTGTGAAGTCTTTCCACGGTAAACAAGTGATTGTGGTTTCGGCGATGTCCGGTGTGACCGACACATTATTGGCTGCGACTAACGCGGCTTTGGCGGGCAAACGTTCAAAAGTTAAAAAGACTTTGGCTGCCATGCTGGCGAGACATAGTGATGCAGCGAGCAAATCGATTTCTGATAAAAAGATTTTGGCTGATACCAACGCTTATTTCGAGCGGACAATAGCCGGCCTTTCCGGTTTTTTGAAAGCAATTCAGGAATTAGGCGAACTATCGATTCGTTCCAAGAATACAATTATGGCAGTTGGTGAAAGGTTGTCGGCACGAATGTTAGCTGGGGTTCTGAGTGACGCTGGGCATCCATCCGAGCAGTTGGATCTTGAGAAAGCTATTCCCCAAAAATTCAAAAAAGCTGATCACGATTTTTATGTAGCCACAGAAAAAATCTTCGACAAAAAAGTTAAAAAAATTACCAGCAGGAAAAAAACTCCAGTAGCAACAGGATATTTCGGTTGGGTGCCTGGAGGAATGTTGGATTCTGTCGGACGCGGTTATTCAGATTACTGTGCCGCACTGATTGCAGCTGGCACCAAGGCTGATGGTCTCGAAATTTGGACAGATGTTTCGGGAATTCTTACCGCTGATCCACGCAAAATCAAAAAAGCCAAAATTATTAACAAGATCTCTAGTGAGGCTGCGGCCGAGCTTGCCCATTTTGGTGCCAAAGTTATTCATCCGCAGTCAATCCATCCGGCGATTCGGGCGAAGGTGCCAGTTTGGATCAAGAATACTTTTCGACCGAGAGATCGAGGGACAGCGATTTTTCACGAGGTTAAAAATCCAGCGCAAATCATGACTTCGGTTACCAATAAGAAAGGGGTCACGGTTGTAAATATCGCTAGTTTCCGCATGCTGATGCAGTATGGTTTCCTTGCCAAAATTTTCAATGTCTTCGCCAAATATGAGACGCCGATTGATGTCGTTTCGACTTCCGAGGTTTCTGTCTCTGTCACGGTGGAAGACAACTCTAGGCTGAATGAAATTATTCAGGAGCTTTCGCCAGTTTCCAAAATTTCTATCCAGGCTAAAAAGGCCATTGTTTGTTTGGTTGGCATGGGGATTT
Organism: Candidatus Peribacteraceae bacterium; assembly: GCA_021734705.1. Lineage (GTDB taxonomy): Bacteria > Patescibacteriota > Gracilibacteria > JAHISY01 > JAHISY01 > JAHISY01. The sequence goes on along the minus strand of JAIPIJ010000015.1, from coordinate 18,870 downwards.
ACAAGCGCCGTGGTGTAGCTGGTGAGGTGTTTGCAACCTTAGGCCGGGCTGGAATTTCCATTGACCAAATCTCTCAGGGTGCTAGTGAAATCAATATTACTTTTGTCGTAGACGAGAAAGATGCAGATAAAGCAGTTGCTGTCCTACACAAGAAGTTTTTTGAAAACGGCCAGAGATGAACTATTTCCTTTTACCCATCGCGGGACTTTTTGTCGGCATGCTAGGCGGCACTGCTGGAATAGGTGGAGCAATTCTGCTGGTTCCGATCCTACTTGGTTTGGGTTTTTCCAAAGATGCTGCCGTTGGGACAAGCTTCGTGAATGTGCTTGTGGTTGCGCTGACAGCCTTGGCGCTTTATGGATCCAAGGGTGTGATTGACTGGAAAGCCGGAGCTTTTTTGGCAGCGGGGACCGTGGTTGGTGTCTGGCTGGCAACTAATTTCATCCAGCCGCATCTCGACGAGAAACTATTCCGCTATTTTTTTGTCGGAGTGCTAGCTCTGATCGCAATTTTTGTTTTGTTCAAAAAATAATTTAATTTTTTTTAATGTCTAAAAAAGTCGGTGTAATTGGCGCAACCGGCGCTGTCGGTATCGAAATGGTAAAAGTCTTGAAAGATCGTAACTTTCCGGTCGGAGAACTGCACCTTTTCGCAAGTGAGCGTTCGGCGGGTAAAAAACTCGAAACTCCCTTCGGCGAGATCGAAGTTGAACTTTTCTCAGTCGCAGCAGCGAAAGAGATGGATTTTGTCTTTATGGCTGTTTCCGGAGACTTTGCGAAAGAGTTTGCACCGCAGATCGCGACCGATGACGGTGCGATCGTGATCGATAATTCCTCAGCTTTCCGCTATGACGATGCCTATCCACTCGTGATTCCTGAGATCAATCCGGAAGATGCGAAGAAGGGAAGATTGATTGCCAATCCGAACTGTACGACCGCGATTCTAGCCGTGGCACTTTTTCCACTCCACAAAAATTTTGGCGTGAAGCGGGCGATTGTCTCAACCTACCAAGCGACCTCGGGTGCGGGTGCGGAAGGTATGGCCGAGCTGGAAGCTGAGTCGAAGAATTATCTCGCCGGCAAGGAAGTCAAAAATGAATTTTTTGCCCACCCGATTCCTTTTAATCTGATTCCACACATCGACAAATTTCAAGAGAACGGTTACACAAAAGAAGAGATGAAGGTAACCTGGGAAACCCAAAAAACTTTTGGTGAGCCGGATTTCAAAATTTCCTGCACAGCGGTCCGGATTCCGACTTTTCGGGCGCATGCCGAGAGTTGCACGATTGAGACCGAGAAACCGATTACTCCAGAAGAAGCTCGCAAAGTGCTAGCCGATGCTCCGGGTGTGAAGGTTGTCGATGATCCAGAGAAGCTGGAATACCCAATGCCGCTCAATGCGACTAAGCAGTATGACGTCGAGGTCGGCCGGATTCGCAAATCACTTGTCTTCGAAAACGGCCTCGACTTCTTCGTCTGCGGCGATCAGCTTCTCAAGGGGGCCGCGCTGAATGCCGTGCAGATTGCGGAGTTACTGGTTTAAGTCGCGTACTCTAGCTGCAGGAAATTGTCGACCAGTTTCTTTACTGAGATTCTTTTTTTGATGGCCTCTTGCTTATCTACAAAAATAATCTCGGTTTTATTATGTCTACTGATTTTAATTTTGAGGTTGCGTTTTTTTGCGTCGATCTTGATTCTGCTGATGTATTTTTCAAATTTTGATATTGAATATCCTTGTGATTTAATCTGCTCTAAAAATTCTGGGTCAGATAAATCACAGTCGATCAAATCAAGAGGAGCGGTTTGTTTCACATTATGCACGATCTCCTCAATTGGTGTACGCAGCCCATCCGGGATTTTCAAGTCTGCGATTTCCTCGCCAGTTTTATCCCTGATGAGTGTACGGCTGTGCCAGCCGTTTTCAAAGAACATAATTTGGGTTCCGTTTTTACGTTCAATGGTCATTTGACCTTTCACAACTTTGTTGAACTTAATTTTTCCAGCGATAGCATCGGCCAAATCGATGGACATTCTTGTATCTATGATGGGATTATTTTTTTCAAATTTTTCGACCGATATAGCACTTTTCTCATTTGCATGTGCGTGTTTTGCTTCGATAATTTCTGCAAGCGCACCAGCTCCGAATGATAAAATACCGAGCGCTCCTGAAAGTCTCCCGAGGCGTGGCATCCGCACGGATCTGATAGCGCGAAGTCTCGATAAAAAACCTCTTCCTGGCCGAAGATTTTTTAATCGAGGGAGGGTAACCTCGGCTGTCGTTTTTGGAGTTTTACCAGCAGTCTTAACCGTTTTGTTCTCGCGGTATGTGTCCAGGTCGACTACTTTTGTTTTACCTCCTGTTGGTGCTTTGGGAGCAGTTGTGGCAGTTTGCGGTGGTTTTGGATTGACAGTAGGTGCCTTGGTTGGTGTTATTTTTGAGCGAGCCAGTTCTATTTTTCGAAGTGCAATTTTTTGTTGTCTGGTTGCCCGATCTACCCTGCGGATTGCTGCCTCGAGAGTTTTGTGATTTTCTCCTATGCCGTGAACGCCCTTACCCTTCATAACTGACTCTTTGAATCCAATTTCATCTAAAATTCCGTCGACTTTTGCCATCAATTTTTCGCGCGTATTACCAAAAGTGTGATTAGCTTGTGCCATCAGATTTTTTACGTGTTGTAAATCGCGAATGTTTCTATAAACAGCCCTGACATCATTTGGCATCGGTGTGCGCAACTTCCACTTGATTTTGAATTGTTCAACCGCCGACGAAATTCGCATTTTTGGATTGTTATAGAGCGCTTTCGGATTGAAATCGCGTGGTGCGAGCGGTCGAGCGAGATATTTTAGTGCTGACTTTGTGCCATGATACGGGTATGCGAGCGTGCGACCGAGGACCTTGCCTTTGAAAATTGCCGCCCAATCGCGTCGCACTAGTGCGCTAGCAATGCCGAATGCTAAAACAGGTAGGAGTCCTTCGGCGTAATCGATTGCCAATTCCACGCAGGAATATTCTTTTCCGCCTGGTAAAAGTTTCCAAATCATTTCGGCCGGACCGAGAATATATTTCGCACCACCTTCGGCGACGAGCGAAACTGTGCCGCCAGCGACGGTGAGTATCCAGCCTTCTTTCAATTTTCGTTCGACGACCTTACTGGCTTCGGTTTCGCTTTCGACATCTTCTCCCAATCTGCCGAGCGCAAGTCGCAGCTGCTGCCACGGAATATCTAAAAGTTTGCCGGCGGCTTTCCCGGCTGCTTCGAATGGATTTTCACTTTCGACGAAAAAAGTTTGTGCGATATCGAATTGTTTTGCGGACGAAAGAGCAGGATCTATGCAAATTGAGCGGTGATGGACGATACCCTCGCGATCTTTGAAAACTGCCTTCACGCGACCGTTCTCCGAGACAATTTCCACATCAAGTAGCTTGACAGCCGCGCTGAGCTCTTCGATCTCGTCTTTCGTCAAAACTGCCTGTTTGCTTTTTAATTTCAGCGTCAGTCTCTCGAGAATCGCCACGGCCAATTTTGTTTCTTTGCTCGGACTGACATTGTCGAGATATAACAATTTCTTTCGGAATGCTTCGAGTCCGAGCGTGTTTTGCTCGCGAATCAATTTTTCCTGTGTGAGATGTAAAGTCTCGATGCCTTGGTCGACAGCCCCGCCGATCATTTGATCTGCTGGCGGAATAAGATCAAGCACGCTTTTTTTGCCGGTCAAAATTTCAGCAATGATTCTGAGGTGTGCATCCGAAATCCTGGAGACATCCAGGCCTTCCAAAGCGTTTCCGCCTTTCCGCATCTCAACTTTGAGAAACTTAAATAAATTTTCGGTATCTTTCGGAATCTCAACTTCTTTGACACTTTCCCAGCTGAGCAAAACTGCGCTTGTCGTAAAAAGACTGGTTAAAGGGTGATGATAAATAAATTTAGGAAGAAGAAGCGCGAGAGATTTTGCAGTTTTGAGACTCAACTTCGTTCCATGATACATAGCCTTACGAAAAGTTCCGGAAGTTGTAAATCCAGCCACGGCAAGGATTTTCAACGAGTCTGCATTTTGCGCAGCGAAGTCTGCGAGTGGCAGAAGCGCATGTTGCGCATCTGCCCAATAGTTTCCGAGCGCTTCTGAGAGTGGCATTCGTTCAATTCCGTCTGGAGCCTTCTCCTTTGCTTTCTTTTCTTTGTCGCCGCCAAAAAAATTTTTAACTTTCTCCCACTTATCACCTAGGAGCTTGCCACCTAAGAAATCGATAATTGAATCTCCGAGGTGATCCTTTAAAAGTGAAATACCAAGCAGAGTCGAAACTCCGCCAGCTGCCAAGCCGACAAGCTTATCGCCAGTATCACTATTTTTCTTAAAAAATTTATAAATGGCGACTCCACCTGCTAGCAGACAGGCACCAAAAATTATGGGGTGTTCTTTGATAGTATCTAGGATGCTTTTTCCAGCCTTGCCCCCCTCTTTTTCTAAATATTTTTTCGGATCTTTGTGGGTAGATGCCTCTTCTGCAAGCTCTGAGACAGCCAAACCTCCTTGAATATCTCCCAAAATATTTTTCCAAACATCCGGTTTTTGCAGCTCCGGATATTCTGGGAAATCACTCGGCTTCAAGCTTGCTAGTTTTGCTTGGCGTTCTCTCTTTGGTAAATTCTTTAGTTTAAGAATGATAGCTTCGCTCATGCTAAACCTCTCGAGAAAATTTTTGATCTTCAGCTCATTACGTATAGCTTCAAGTCTGTCCTTAACTTTTCGAAGTATGTCAGCTCTGCGTGAATTGGCTTCTTTCCTGAGTTCTTCTTTAAGGCGCTCGAGTTCTGGTTCGATAGTCTTTAATTTTTCCGGAGTGACATCATTCTTGAGTGCTTCAATTTGGCGCGCCAAAATATCTGGAGATAACGTTGCTTGAGGAGCTTTTTTGTTCGGCTTTTCAACTTTTGAAACAGTCATTAGTCATTTTTATTAATTTTTTGTTTGATAGCGTCCAGCTTCTTTTGCAGTTCGGCTACTAGTCGGAGGTTGAGCAGCTGGGATTTTTTAGAGCTCTTTGGATTAAGTTTTTCAGGTTCACGCGTTTTGATTTTGCTTTCCAGCTTTTTCTTCAGAGTCTGGAGTTTGTGTGACAATTTCTCTGCCCACAGATTCTTTTTGAGTAGGGTATCGAAGGCTCCGGAAAGGTTTGAGTTTTGCATTTGGTTTCCTATCATTTTACCATAAAAATAGACTTAAAGCAAAGCTTTCCATTCGGACTACTTTCCGTTAAAATCCGCTCCCGTTAACTTCAAAAATATGTCTCGAGGAGGCAATAAAGCCCAAGCTTCGCAATGGATTTGCTCGGAATGCAAAAAGCAGGTCGATTCGGCTACTATTATCAATAAAGCTAACAATCCGAAGATTGAGGATCGCAAGCGCTATTGTAAGCACTGCCGCAAGCACACTGCTCAGCACACGAAAGCTGAAAAATCTGGTTCGCTTGGCCTAGCGCGCAACAAATAGCCAATTTGCTTAAGTAGCCAACGCAAATCCTGCCCGCCAGGATTATTTTTCGCGTGTTGCGTAATCGCGCACAAAGACTGAAATTGCCGTAGCAATAGGGACGGAAATGATAATACCGACAATCGGATTGATCGTCTCTGGGAAGCTCGCCCCGACGAACATGGCAAACATAATGATAACTGGAGAAAGCCCAACTGCCTTTTTCATTACGAGCGGGATCAATACGTTGCCTTCGAGCTGTTGGATGCCGATGTAGATCAGAGTTACGATGAAAGCCAAAAACCAGCCGCCTTGGCTGAGGGCGAGGATTACAGCCGGAATGAAAGCAATCACAGGACCGACGTAGGGGATTAATTCTGTGATACCTGCTAACACGCCGAGAGTAGCGGCATAATTGATGCCAGCGATTTTGAGCGCTATGAAGGTAAGTGTACCCATCGCTGCCATCAGGATAACTTGTCCGCGGACCCAACCACCGAATTTCTCTTCAATCGCGTTACCTTTTTCAAAAATGTATTTATGGTAGCGCTTTGGGAAGAGCGCGATCAGGAAGCTCTTGATGCCGTCTTCGTCGATGATCATAAAGAAGGCAATCACGAAGACCAGTACGAAGCTGACTACACCGCCAGCAATTGATTCGACCAAAGCAAAGGCGTTCTGGCCGATTACGCCAAGGACATCCAGGCCAGCTTGGATGTTTTCCCGACTGAGATTATTCTGAATGTTCGACAGGTAATTTTGCAGGTTGGAGATTTGGTTCTGGATGATGGTGGTATCAATGCCAAACCCGCTCACCCAATCCAAAACAGCTTTGGCGAGCTTAGGGATTTCATTAGCTAGGATCGGAACAAAGGAGGAAATCACAATCCCTAGGGCTGCTAAGAAAATTACATAAATTAACAGAGTGCCGATCGCTCTAGGAATTTTCCATTTCTGCATGGCGTCGACAAAAGGATCTAGCGCCAATCCGAGGAAGGCGGCGATAAAGAAAAGGACAATAATATTTTTGATTTCTAAGATAAACCAGCCTAGGGCTAGAATTCCGATGATCGCGAGTGCCGCGCGGACTACCGAATTAGTCGAAACGCTGACCTTGACCGGTTCGCCATGTTTTCCGCTGTTCCCTGATGCTAATTTTTTCTCAATTTCAAGCAGGCGCGTGCCTTCTTCACGTCCGCGGGCAGCCTCTTCGCGCAGCGATTTCAAAACCTGTTTGGCTTTTCCGAGAAGTCCGGAGAAGTTATCAATCATCGGCTGAAATTTTAACCCGTCCTTATTCGACCGGCAAACCGCTTTGGGTTACTTCGACACGGTCTGGAGTATCGAGGATTTCGATAAAGGTTTGACCGGGGTTGAGGCTGGCCGGATTGCCAAAGTCATCGTAAAACCTAGTGCGGCCTCCGGATTTGCGCCAGATGCCCTGCCAAAATTTGCCCTCCGAAAAATACCAAGCGATGCCCTCGCCGGTTGTCCTCAGCTCCAAGCGGCCTGCATCGTCGATTGGAAAATATTCAGTAAACTGGACGATTATATTCGTTGGCCGGATGCTATCTCCGTTGGCCGTGTGCACCGTCCCACCAAGCAGGCGCTTGTAGTCACCGTCTGCAGTGTCGTAGACATAATCCACGATATAGCTCGGTAAGCTAAAGTCCAGTGAAAGCTGGCTGATGCTCGCCGCGCTGGCTGGTATTTCACCGGTAAAATCAAACCAGCTTTCGGACAAACTATTTTCGAATTTTGTTTCGCGCACATCGGCAAGATTGGCGAAAAGATTGTGAGGCTGCAAAAACTGGAAATCACGATAAAGAATCTCCCCATCCTCGTCGAAATCCAACAGATCACTTTCGGATAATTGTTCCAAAGCTGTCGTGCTGCCACCAGCATGGACGAAAGCTCCACCAAACTCTTCGGCCCAATCGACGAAGTAGGGTCGAGCTGAACGTATCGGACCGACTCTTTTTTTCGTGCTGGTGTCGAATACTGCCAAGAAGCGCGTGATACCGCCTTCGGCGAGGGCCTCGATTACAATTCCAGCTTCATTGAGTCCGCGCATTTGTGGCCGGCTTGCGGGATGATTTTCGATCATCGCGCTAATTGCTTTGATGTCCGTTGAGTTATCAATTTCCAGACCAGTCAGAGGAGAAAGTTTTTCTTTTGGCAGGATTTCGTTCTCGATTACTGGAGGCTTGACTAAGCCAGATATCGAGTGTGCCAGAGAATTCTCATCGGTTGCGCTGTCTTCAGCCAAGTATTCGAAAAATAGCCGTCCGCCGATCAGTGCGGCCAAAAAGACAGCTATGCCCGCGAGAACTAAAAACAACTTTTTTCGCTCGCGCCAGAAAGTAAATTCCATTTAGGATGGATTATTTTTTCTCTTCTTTCTTTTCGCCGCCTTTCTTCTCAGTGTCGCTCTCCTTGCTGGCCTGAGCAACTGCTTTTTCTTCTTCGCCTTCTTGTTTTACTTCCTCGCTGACTGCTTCACCGACATCCTCTTCAAGCTCTTCCTCGACTTCTTCAGCTGTCTTTGGAGCTATGATGGCTATCAGCATCGTATCTTCATCCTCGAGGATTTCGTGTTTCTCCTGGTCGATTGTCAGATCTTTCACGCGCACGGTTTCACCAATCTCTTTGAGCTCGGTAATATCGACTTCGATTTCTTTGATCAAGTCGCGCGGTAGGCACTTGATTTCAATTTCACTCTTACCAGTTGTGAGAATACCACCCAAATCTTTGACAGCCGGACTTTCACCAATGAGGTGAATCGGCACTTTGGTGACCATCTTTTTACCGCGCTCAATTTGCAGGAAGTCGACATGATGAAATTCATCAGTCAGAGGGTTGTAATCAACCTGATGAACCAAAACCTCGCGCGCTTCATTTTCTCCTTCGACCTTGAGGTTGATGATGGAACTCGAACCAGCCTCACGAAAGACTTTACGAAAATCTTGATAGTCTAAGGCAAGGTGCAGATTTTCTTTGCCTTTGCCGTAATACTCAGCCGGGATTTTGCGTTCATCGCGCAGGCCATCTGCCTTTTTTGTGAGATCGCGCGGGACAGCGTTCAAAGTCTGAATTTCATTCATCAGAAAAAATTAGCCGAGAGATTTTAAGTAAAAGTTTCGAAGAAAGCAATTGTGACTCAGAGCCCCAGTTCCTTTTTGACGGCATTGACGTGGCGTACCAGAGCTTCGTTTTTTTGCAGTTCTCTAGAAATTTTACGGACAGAGTGTAATACAGTTGAGTGATCCCGGCCGAAATTTTGGGCAATCTCAGCCAATCCACAGCCAAGAATTTCCCGAGCGAGATACATCGCTATCTGGCGAGCAGTCAAAAATTCTTTCTTGCGCGAGGTACCGCAAACCTTTTCGGTTGGTAAATTAAAATGCTTCGCAACTAGTTCAATCATTTCTGCTGGGGTGCTGACAGGGATTTCGGGAGAATTTTCTGGTAGGCCAAGCACGCGGTCTTTTTTATTAATCTTGCCGAGCATGCGAGCTAGCTCACGAACGGTCGGTTGGGTCTTGAGTAGGTCAGTCTGGGCGATTGACCAAGCTAGGGCGGATTCCAGCGAACGCACCGAATCGGAAACATTCATCGCGATGAATTCGAGCAGTTCGGGGTCGAGAATTGCACGACGCTCCTGAGTTTTGGATTTTAGGATTGCTAGGCGTGAATGAAAGTTCGGTTGTTCGATTTCGGCAACTAGCCCCCAAGTCAAGCGACTGCGTAAGCGGTCGACGATAGCGGATAATTCAGAAGGTGGGCGATCACTAGTGAAAACAACTTGTTTGCCAGCGCTGTGGAGTTCGTTGAAGATGTTGAAAAGTTCAGTCTGAGTTTTGTCGCGGTTCTCGAGGAACTGAACATCGTCAAAAAGCAGGACATCGACATCACGGTACTTCTTTTTAAATTCATCAGCTTGGAATTTTTTGGAAGCAGCAACGAACTCACGGGTAAAAATTTCTGCAGTAGTGAAAGCAACGACCTTGTTGGGGTCGTTTGTGAGGACTTCATGGCCGATTGCTGAAAGCAGATGAGTTTTGCCTAGGCCAACTCCGCCGTAGATTACCAGCGGGTTGTAGGTCATCCCAGGGGCGCGGGAGACGGAAAGGGCGGCTGCGTGAGCAAGTCGGTTCTCATCGCCAGGCACGAAATTGGCAAGCGTAAAACGGGGATTTAGTTTGGCCGAAAGGATGCCGGAACGGGTCAAGACGACCTCTTCCCGGCCACGAGCCTTATAGACTTTTTTATCAGCGGGCTTGGCGAAGACTTTTTTGAGCTCAATTGTGCGGGGATCAATGCCATCGCCGAGAGCCGCGTCAACATCAAACTCGACTTCTTTGATTTGAGAGTTTTCCTCTTCGGCAGCCTGCAGAATCTTGATGGCGTATTTCTGCGAAATCCAGTCGCGGGCAAAGTTAGTTGGTGTGCCGACAATTAAAATTTCGTTTTCGATAGAAAGCACAGCTGTATTTTGGAACCAAGTTAAAAACTGGGATTTGGAAATTGTTGGCTCTAGGCGGCGGAGAATCGAAAGCCAAAAATTTTTGTAATCCACTAGTTGCTGTTAGGGTGTTCCGGAGAAGCGGGAGGCTCAATTTACAAAATTTTTTCCCGGATTGCGATTGACCCCCTCTGTCTGAAGTCGCAAAATAACCAAAATTAACTCGCCAAATTTTCTAAAAAAATCTTTAATCACTTAACAAAATTTTTATGCACGGAATCCAGTTTGTGGCTTTAGATTGCGAAACAACCGGTGTCGACTCTCAAAAAGATAACATCATCGAGCTGGGTGCCGTCAAGTTTTCCTTAGAAAAAAATCTAGCGAGCTTCGATTCACTTTTTCACTCACCAACTAAGATTCCACAATTCGTTGAACACCTGACAGGTGTCCGTAACTCTGATTTGGAAGGGGCTCCGAACTTTGCCGACAAGCAAAAAGAAATTGCGGAACTCTCTGCAGGTTCGATACTGCTCGGACACAATTTGCCATTTGATATAGATTTCATCGCGAAAGCCGGCCTGGATTTATCTGACCAGGCTAGCTTCGATACATTTTTATTAGCTGGCCTATTGTTGCCGAGAGGGGAATCACTTGCTCTAGAAAATCTTGCACAAAGGTTTAGTGTGAAACATGAAAATGCGCACAGGGCTTTGGCCGATGCCGAGGCGACCCGTGATCTTTTTCGAGCCTTACTCGGTTTAGCCAAAAATTTTCCCCGTGAGAAGTGGCAACAAATTGCCGAACTCAATTCGACAGAAAAACTTTGGCCGCAAAGGTTTGCCGAACTTGTCTTGCAGTCCGAGGCTTCATTACAAAAATTTCCCGCTTCAGAAAAGGGGACCTTGCCTCCACGTGAGACGGTCGTTGACAGTTTAGTCGAGGAATTTTCCGGGTCCCCTAAGCTAGTCGAAGTTTCCGCCCGTCCAGAAGAAGTTTTTGCTGCCGTAGAAAAACTAGATCGGCCGAGTGCGATTTTTTATGCCAATAATTTTGTGGCGCGGGCTTTGCCGGGAACTAAGTTCTTCGCACCGCAGAATTATGTTGATCCAGCGAAGTTAGAAAAATTCCTCGCCCAAGGGCTATCTCCAGCCGAACTCGGCTTGGCCGCTAAATTGATTTTGCATGAAGGTAAAAATCTTTATGAGCTCAATCTCACACGCCTAGAAAATTTACTCTTCGATTTTATTGCAGCTGAGGTGGCCCCTCAGGATTCAAATGCCAAAGTAATCGTCGCAGATCACGCTGCTTTTGAGTTTGAAAGCTCTGAGCGATTGAAAGTCGTAGTCGGCGCCGCCACTTTTCCAGAAAATTCAATTCGGGCAGATTCACTTGCGCTGGATCTTGCAGTGCTTGAAGAAGTCGCTCCTCAGTTTTCCGACAAAATCCAAATTTGGTGGGGCCTTTTGGGCCTGCTGTTTCGGGAAGCTGCTCCGCGGTTTGGTCGACTTGATTTGGCAGAAGCGAGCGGGTTGACTAATTTTTCTAAGGTCATTGACTCTGGCAAAAATCTACTGGCGGAGCTCAAAACAGCACTGCCTCCGCGTGTCACGAAGGCTCTGCAGAACTTTCTTGATTTAGATGCACCTTTCACAAAAACGCTCCGCTCAAATGCGCTCGGAGAAATTACCCTAGTGGTCGCCCCGCTTGAATCGGACGAAGCGGATCTGACTGCAACTTTTCTCCTGGATTCCGCCCTAGACGCTGGAGATGAATTTGCCTACGTCAAAAAATCACTGAAGTTGCCAGCTGATTTTCCGGTTCAAAAAATTCCTGTGGCCAGTGAACAATCGCGGTTTCTAGTGGCGGAAGATTCCCCCGATCCGGCTACACCCCAGTTTTTTCCGTCGATCACAAAGTTTCTAATTACAGAGCTTCCCAAGCTTACTGGCTTGACAGCGGTAGTCTTTCCAAACCGAGTCGAGGCGGGTAATTTTGTCGAACGGGCAACTGGTGAGATGAATCTACCAATTTTTTTCCGCAAACTACCGAGTGTAAAAAAATTGAGCGAGCTTGATCAGGCGGTAATAGTTTTTTCGCTAGGAAATTTTCGGCCACCGGTAGATTTGCACAACTTCATTCTTGTGAAGCTGCCTTTCTTCGTGCGGGACGGCTCGGATTTTATGAGTGAGACCTTGCCGGAAACAGTGCTGCGTTTCAAAAAAATGTGGTTGGATTTTGCAGATTCGGATTTGGCAGAAAAATTTATTGCACTTGATTCGCGACTAATGACCAAAAAATACGGCCAGGATTTTTTGGATGCGATTCCGCAGAAGCACGAGGGTGTTAAAATTTCGGCGTGACACAGATTTCTTTTCGGCAGCGCAAGCTGAATCGATTGTTGGGTCGGATTTTTCATCGCCGCCGCCGTGAACATCTGGCGACCCGGGTTTTTCGAGCGGAGCGTCGAGTAAAAAATTTTCTGACAGTCCGCCAAAAAATCTATCTGGTTTTGGCAGTTATCGCTGTTGGCGCACTGATTGGTTTTGTGCGTTTCTCGGGATTCTTCGCTGTCACCAAAGTCTCAATTGCTCGCTCTTCGCTTGATCTTCCGCTTGAGGCGATTGAGCTCTCAATCCGAGAGCTCGCCTTTGGCAAAAATATTTTCTCTGTCAATGCTGATTTGCTAGCGGAGGCAGTCAAGGTAGTACAGCCAGATATCGCGCGAGTTGAAATTCATAAGAAATACCCACGTGAAATTTCAGTTGAGGTCTTTAAATTTCCGATCGAAGCAGTGCTACGGACTAATTCGGAGTCAATTTTCTTGAATGAAAATGGTTACCGCGTGATTGGGGATCTGCCAGATCGTGATACGCTCCAGCTTGTAGTTGGCGAAGACTTTGACTTGTCAGATCCCAGCACTCGAGTCATCGATCCGGACCACCTTGAATTTATCCGGGAAGCGGTTTTTTATTTCGAGTCACTGACGAATCTCAAGATTCTTAATACGAAGTATTTTCCGATTTCTCGGGAGGCGCATCTCAAAACCGAAAAGAATTTTGATATCTGGCTAGATTTTGCCAGCGATTATAAATCCCAAATAGACAAACTGATCGCGGCCGCGGATGTGCTGAAGATTGGTGAACAGAAATACGAATATGTCGACTTACGTGTGCGGGGGAAAATTTTTTATAAAAAACGTTGAGTTGTCCCGGCATAATCGAAACGTTAAAATGGAGACCTATTTAACTTTTTATTATGGAGACCAATCTAACTTCCGCTAATTTTGATGCGGAAATATCTGAAGGAGTTGTCCTCATTGATTTTTGGGCACCTTGGTGCGGACCCTGCCAAATGATGGGTCCGGTTGTTGCTGAGCTTGCCAAGGATTTCGATGGTCGGGCCAAAGTCGGCAAGGTTAATATCGATGAAGAAAGTGAGCTGGCTCAAAAATTTGGGGTTATGTCGATTCCGACCTTCAAGATTTTCAAAAACGGAGCCGAAGTCGCTACTGTCGTCGGTGGTGTCGGTAAAGAAAAGCTGGCTGAAGAGCTTGAAAAAGTACTTTAAAAATGCAGCCTAAAAAACCTGAAATCGACCCCGAAGCTAAAATGCGCGAACTCGGGGCGAATGCGCCGAAAGCGAAAAAATGGATTCGCAATATTATTTTGCTGATTATTTTTCTTAATTTTATTCCTGCGATCTCCGCTTTTTTCGCGGACAATTCTTCCGAATTTAACTTTTTTCAAATGAATTCCCTCCCAAATTTCAGCTGGATTTTCTGGCTGATCGCCGCAATTATTTTGTTGATCATTTTCATTCGGCAGGTCAATCAATTCGAGCGCGGCATTCTTTTCACGCTCGGCAAATATTCCAAAACTTTGAATCCGGGCTGGCGCTTCGTTATTCCGGTTTTTCAGTCGCTCACGAAAGTCGATATTCGGGTGAAGGCGGTCGACGTGCCAGACCAAGAGGCGATGACAAAAGACAATGTTTCGGTGCGGATCAACGCGGTCATTTATTACAAAGTGAAAGATGCGGCGCGCTCGATCATCGAGGTTGAGGATTTTCGCAATGCGACGGCACAGCTCGCGCAAACCACGATGCGCAATGTCGTCGGCGAAGTTCCGCTCGACGATTTGCTCGGCAAACGCGATGCGGTTTCCAAAAAAATTAAATCAATTGTCGATGAGGCGACCGACCCGTGGGGGATTGACGTTAGTAATGTCGAGCTGAAAGACATTGGGCTGAATGACGAAATGAAGCGGGTGATGGGCAAAGAGGCTGAGGCGGAGCGCGAAAAACGTGCGGTGATTATCAAGGCGGAGGGCGAGATCGCGGCTGCGGCGAACATGTCGAAAGCGGCCAATATGCTCTCCGGTGCGCCTGGGGCGCTACATTTGCGGACGCTCCAATCGATCAATGATTTGTCTTCCGACCAGTCGAACACGACTGTTTGGATGCTTCCGGTCGAGGCATTGCGTGCGCTCGAAAAACTTGGCGCTAAAAAATAGTCATGGCGCGCGAGCTGGAAAATTACTAAAATTACAGAGATGCGAGTAGTGCTGCTGACTTCGAATTATCATCTTGGTGCGAATGTCGCAGTCCGCAATTTTCTTGAAAGCCCACTGCTTAGGAAGCACAACATTAAGGTTGTCGGAATAGTTTCGGCCGCAACTTTTTCAGTTAATCGTCCTGGGATCAAGCTAATGTGGCGTCTTCTCAAGACATCAGGGTTGCGTTTTTTTGTTCGCACGGTTTTTGTGAGGATTTGGCAGACCCTAGCTATGAAGTTCGCACATTTTTTTGTGCCGGACACCCACCGTAAATTTTTCGAAGTTGGTGAACTAGCGAAGACCCACAAGATTCCCTATTTGGCTACAGAGCAGATTAATTCTGCGCGCGCTTTGGGTTTTGTCAGGAAGCTGCGGCCAGACTATCTAGTTTCGGCTTTGTTATTGCAAATCGCCAGAAAGGAATTATTGGCGATTCCGAGCATAGGCGCGATTAATTTTCATCCGGCTTTGACTCAGGATCATCGAGGGGCGTTTACTAGTTTTTGGGCCTTGCTCAACCGTTGGCGGGCAGGCGGCGTGACGATTCACTTCATGACTGAAAAAGTCGATGCCGGCAAAGTTATTTTGCAACGCCGTTTCAAGATCCGCCGTAGCGATACCCTGCATTCGATTGATCAGCGC
Source organism: Candidatus Peribacteraceae bacterium (assembly GCA_021734705.1). Lineage (GTDB taxonomy): Bacteria > Patescibacteriota > Gracilibacteria > JAHISY01 > JAHISY01 > JAHISY01. Next base: position 3,742 of record JAIPIJ010000015.1, on the reverse strand, counting down.
AGCGCTCGGATTGGTGGCATTCTGCTGGTGAAGGCGCTGGCGAAGCTGCAGCGCCGGCAAAAGGTCGACACATTTGTTTCCAAGCTCGGCAAAGTTTTTTCGATGCCGCGTTCGGTCGACTTTCTGCGTTTTCGCAAAATGGGCAAGAAAGTCATTTTGTTTCGCCACCTCTTTGAAATTTGAATATGTTGCGCCGGATCAAAATGCGCTTAGCCCAAAGGCGAGATACTAAAAAGGTCGCGCAGCTTTTTCGAGAGCTTGACCACAACCTAAGCTTGAAAGATTTGGTTGATTTAATTCAAAACAAGCGAGTTGTCCTTTTCAAAAAAAAGCAAAAAACATTGGGCGCTTTTTCCTTCGCCAAGATCGGGATTGGGATTTTTACTCTGCTCTACGTTCGTAAGCTCGTTGTCGACAAAGAATTCAGGCGGCGCGGCCTGGGTGGGCGCATGCTTAAAAAATTAGCTCGATTTGCGCATCGTAGGAGGGCCGATGGTTTTTTTCTGTGGTCGCGTGCTTCAGCGAAGAGTTTCTACCGCAAAAATAAACTCAAAAGTTGGTGGCGGATTTTCTGGAAATGGGTCGACTAATGCAAAATTTTCAAGAGCTGTTCTTTCTTGAACCCAGAAACGGAAATTATATTTTCCGCGAAGGCTTCCACTTTTCTAGAGTAGGCTAATCCGATTGCTGGCACACCAGTGATTTGGGCGGCGATGAGTGAGTGCAGGCGCATGCCAATCACAAGGTTATTTTTTTTGATTTCCTTCAAAATTCCTTCGGCTGATTCGGGCAGCTCCAAAACTTTCCAGCTAGATGCATGTTTGGCTTTGCGCCGAATTTTTTTCCAAGCCTCTCGATCACCGCCTCCAAATTCTGCGAAAAATATACGAGCGTGGAATTTATCTGTGATAGCGTCCAGCGTACGGGCTAGTTGGCCCCAAAACCTAGGATCTATCCTAGGAAAATTACGCACAGAAACTAGGATTTTAATCCTTCCGGATAGTTTTGTTTTTTTAACTTTCGGCAATCGGTTAACCAGCCAGAAGGAAGAATCACGACTGAGCTTGATTTTTTTTGAGGCGACGCCGATTCGCTTCAACTCACTTTCACTAGCTAAATCTCGCACGCCGATCCACTCAGTTTTTTTCAAGCAGAAGCGCGTGAAGTTTTGTGCCCAAGTTGCCCGGAATGGTCCGATTGATTGTCCGAGCAGGAAAACCGGCCGCCAAAAGTAACGGGCCAGTAAGATATGGGCGCCCCAAATCCAAACTGCTTGAGGACTTTCTTCATCGCTGAAAAGTCCACCACCAGGGAAAATCACAGCATCAGATTCTCGTATTTTTTTCAGGCTGCGCCACCAAGCTCCGCGAAAAAAACTTTTAACACCAGTCGGAATATGGGGTAGCGCGTCCACGCCATGGAAGCGCCGCACCAGCTTTGGCTCTCCGGCGAGCACCGTGACTTTGGCTTTGGGTAGCTCGCGAGAAATCTTTTTCAAAAATCCAGCGAGGATCAGTTCATCACCAATATTGCCAGCACCGAAATTGCCAATGAGCACCAGTTTGGGTGCAGCGTTCTTTTCGCGAATTGTTTTGAAAACCACACCAAAAATTTACGAAAGCTTTTTCGTTAATTCCGTGAGGGCAAGACTCTGCTGTTCTTTCTTGCCGCGCTCGCGCACAGTTAACTTTCCAGACTTAGCTTCTTTTTCTCCGACAATGATCAGAAAAGGAATTTTCATCAATTCACCATTGCGGATTTTTTTCGAAAGCGAATCAGCTGAGCGGTCGACACCAATCCTGACTTTTTTGGCTTTAAGCTCTCTCGCGAATTTTTCGGCAGCTTCCAAAAACTCTCCGGCTACTGGCACTATGCGTGCGACTTCCGGCTGCAGGTCAAGCGGCAAATCACCGGATGTGTGTTCGATCAAGACAGCTAAGAATCTTTCAAAAGATCCGATAATTGCACGGTGAATCATTACTGGACGGTGTTTAGCCCCGTCTGGAGCGATATAGTTCAAATCAAAACGCTCAGGCAGGTTGAAATCAATTTGGCAGGTACCAAGCTGCCAGTTGCGCCCGATCGCGTCTTTCACGTTGAACTCGATCTTCGGCCCGTAAAACGCGCCCTCACCTTCTTTGACGCCCCACTTCAGCTTCAGCTTCTTCATCGCGTTCTCGAGCGCCTTGGTAGATCGCTCCCAAACCTCTTCAGAGCCGATTGCTTTCTTGGGTGGGCGAGTGGCGAGGAAGAGTTCGTAATCATCAAAGCCGAAGTGTTTGTAAACGTCAGTCGTATACTCAATAATTTTCACAATCTCATCTTCCAGTTGCTCCGGAGTGCAGTAAACGTGAGCATCGTCTTGGCGGAATTCCCGGACGCGTAGCAGGCCGTGCAGTACACCCGAAAGTTCTAGCCGATGGACGATTCCAAATTCGGCATTCTTAATCGGCAGCTCACGGTAGCTCGGTGCGCGCTCGGCGAATAGCAGGCAACCGCCCGGACAGTTCATCGGCTTCACGGCAAATTCACGTTCTTCGAATTCCGTGAAGTACATATTCTCTTTGAAGTTCTCGTAGTGTCCGGATTGGTGCCAGAGATCGGAGCTCAAAACGATCGGTGTACCGATTTCCTGATAACCGCGTTTCTCATTCTCCTGCTTTATGAAATCCAGCAACGCATCGTAAACGAACTTACCGCGCGGATGCCAAAAGGCGGCACCGGGCGCTTCCGGGTGGAAAGAAAATAAATCTAATTTCTTGCCCAATTCGCGATGGTCGCGCTTAGCGGCTTCACGCATTTGTTCTTCCCATTTTGCTAATTCCTCTTTGCTGGCAAAAGCTACGCCGTAGATTCTTTGCAGTTGCACCCGATCGGAATCGCCGCGCCAGTAGCTGCCGGAGATATGCGTGAGCTTCACAGCTTTGAGCTCTTTCGTGGACTCGACGTGAGGACCGCGGCAGAGGTCTACGAAATCGCCAGTCTTATAAAAGCTGACTTTTTGCTCGCCTTCCTTTTTCAGGTCTGCGACCAATTCAACCTTTAGGATTTGCTCAGTTTTCTTCAAAAATTCTTCCGCTTGATCAATCGGCTCCTCGTACTTCTCAAATTTCAAATTTTGCTTGATGAGGTGCTGCATCTTCTTCTCGATTAGTACCAAATCCTCCGGGATCAAAGTACGGGGCAACATGAAGTCATAGTAAAAACCGCCCTCGATTGCCGGACCGATCCCGAGTTTCGCATCGGGGAACATTTCCATCACCGCAGCCGCGAGCACGTGGCTCGCCGAATGGCGGAGGGTTTCGAGATCCGGAGCGGGAGAGTCTTTTTTGCTCATCGCAGGGGATTTTAACATCAATAAAAAGGCTGCCAAGATTGTCATCCCCGCCACGAGGTGGCCCCTTCGGGGCGCATGCGGGGATCCAGATAAAAATTTCTTCAAAGCAGTTTATTAAATCGGTTTAATAATTTGTTTCCGAGCATTCGTTATTTTTATAGACTGAGGTCTCATGTGGGAAGAGAGAGCTTATTACGTTTATATTCTCGCGAGTGGTAAAAATGGCACACTCTATACCGGTGTGACGAATGATGTTGAATATAGGGTACGACAACACAAAAGTGGTGCCGGGAGCAGGTTTGCCAAAAAGTATGGTGTAGACAAGTTAGTTTATTTTGAAGAGTTTGGAGAGGTTGGTGATGCGATCCATAGAGAGAAGTGCATCAAAAAGTGGAAGAGGGTATG
>JAIPIJ010000014.1 GCA_021734705.1 Candidatus Peribacteraceae bacterium | reverse complement strand
GCTTTTTGAATTTTGCGGCGGCGTTTGGTCTCGTCGAGCGCGCCCTGCATCGAATCAGTAATCCGATCCGCGAACATAATGACGTGGCCATTCACATTACGGGCGCAGCGTCCGATTGTTTGGATGAGTGCGCGGGTCGAGCGTAGGAAACCTTCTTTGTCTGCGTCGAGGATCAAGATTGTGGAAACTTCCGGCAGGTCGAGGCCTTCACGCAGGAGGTTGATACCGACTAAGACATCGAACTTGCCGAGGCGCAGGTCGCGGAGGATTTCGATCCGGTCCATCGTGTCCACGTCAGAATGGAGATAACGGACTTTGATGCCGTTTTCGGTGAGGAATTCGGTGAGGCTTTCGGAAGATTTTTTTGTGAGCGTGGTGATCAAGACGCGCTCACCGCGTTTAACCGTGTCTTCGATTTCCTGGAAAATAACCTTCATCTGGCCGTCGATTGGCTTAATTTCAATCTTCGGATCCAAGAGCCCAGTCGGACGGACAATCATTTCGGCGATATTTTTACCGGATTTTTTCAGCTCGTGGTCAGCTGGAGTAGCCGAAATGTAGACTGTCGGCCCCATGCGTTTTTCAAACTCTTCGTAATTCAACGGCCGGTTGTCGAGCGCCGAAGGCAGACGAAAACCGTGCTCAATCAAAGTCTGTTTGCGCGAGAGATTGCCCGAATACATCCCTCCAATTTGTGGAACCGTAACATGCGATTCGTCGATGAAGAGCAAATAGTCCTTGGGGAAGTAATCCAAAAGCGTCGAAGGCGGTTTGCCCGGCTCTTTACCCGAGAGATAGCGCGTATAGTTCTCGATACCCGAGACATAGCCGACTTCCAACATCATTTCGATATCGTATTCAGTTTTAGTTTTGAGTCTCTCCGCTTCCAGGTTTTTGCCAAGCTGCTTAAGTTCAGCGAGACGCTGGGCGAGGTCAACTTTGATCTGGGCAACCGCTTTTTCGATTTTCTCGGGAGTTGTTACATCATGCTTGGCAGGAAAAATCGTGACTGCTTGCATCTCTTCGAGGATCTCGCCGGTGAAGTGATCCGCCCGCGTGATCCGTTCAACTTCGTCGCCAAAGAAATCTAAACGGATAACTTCCATATCTGCATCCGGTGGATAAATCTCGACGATATCCCCGAGCACATTGAATTGTCCGCGTTTGAAATCCAGCTGCGCCCGGGTGAACTGGAGGTCAACCAATTTACGCAGCAAGGTGTCGCGCTGAATTTTTTCACCCAGCTTGATCTCGAATTGCAGCGCCCGGTAAGACTCGACGTCACCTAGGCCGTAGATACAGGAAACCGAAGCGACGATGATGACATCATCACGAGTCAATAATGATTGGGTTGCAGCGTGGCGAAACTTGGCGATCTCTTCATTGATGCTGGCGTCTTTCTCGATGTAGGTGTCCGTCGCCGGCATATAGGCCTCCGGCTGGTAGTAATCGTAGTAGCTGACGAAATAATGGACGGCATTTTTGGGGAAAAACTCGCGGAACTCCGAGCAGAGTTGCGCCGTTAGAGTTTTGTTTTGGGAAATAATCAGCGCAGGTTTTTGTAAGTTTTGAATCACGTTCGCAATCGCGAAAGTCTTACCTGATCCGGTGACACCAAGCAGGGTCTGGTCGCGCTTACCTTTTTTTAAATTTTTGGTGAGCTGCTCGATCACCTGCGGCTGGTCGCCAGCCGGTTTGAATTTCGAAACGAGCTTAAATTTATTCACAAAAAAATTAGATTCTCTCGATTTTAGCACGCTAGATAACTAATTTTAAGAATCTTTCTTCTCGCGAGTTTTATTTTTTTCGTGCTTTTTGCGAACTATATCTTCGCCAGGGCCCAACTCAAGCTCCCAAATATTCTTCACAAAAAAATCATCCAAGCCGCCCTCTCTAATTTCGCGAAATCCCATCGGTTTACCGAAACGAATTATAATCTCAGATCCTCGTGTAATAAGTCTATTTTTAGGAGAAAGTTCTTTAAAAATATCGTCTTGTCCAAGCTGGTAAGAACGAACAAAACCTGGGACTACTGGTGCACCTAGGCGTGCCAAAACCGCAGCCTTCTTGTATTCCTCTTGGGTATACATAACACCTCGGAGCATCCTCGTACCCTCTATAAAAATAATTAAGTCTCTTTCAAGCTCATGTAAAACATTTTTGGCTGCTTGGTTGAACTCAGCTGTATCGGCTGGGCTGCGATTGTGACGCCTGAAGGGAATGTGATGGAGGTTCCTCAGCCCTGATCCCAAAAACCATATTTTGAAAAGATCTTCTTTGGCTACAAATTTTGGCGCAGATCGACCTAAGAGTTTCGCAAAAACACCTTGCATCCCGATTGTTTCCCAAGGACTTTCATGGCGCAACGCAAAGACCGATGTCCTTGTTGGAATATTTTCTATTCCTTCTACTTTTATTTTTACCCCTAAATTACTTTCTAGTTTTTGATTAATTTTATTCGACACGTCCGTCTCGATCCTTTCATTCCTAAGTAATATTTCGGAAGCATCCAAATTCCTTAAATTTGAAACGAGCGTGTTTAAATTAATACGGGCAGCCCCAAAAAGACTCATTAGCGCATTTCGGACATCAAAATTAATTTGTTCGAAAGGAGAAAGTTGCTCGGCTGCTGGTTGTATCTCAGACATACAAAAAGTACCCTATTTTGATTCAAATCAGACTGTTGTTCAAATCAGTTACGCCCGTTCAACGTATTCCAGCGTTTCGGTATTAATCCGAATTTTTTCGCCTTCGTTGATGAAAAGCGGAACCTGAACCGTGATGCCGCAGTCCAGTGTTGCTGGCTTGGTCCCGCCAGACGCGGTATCACCTTTGACCCCTGGCATAGTCTCCTTCACGATGAACTCCATCTTAATCGGCAGGTTAACGTTGATCGGCGTGCCGTCGAAATACATCAGATCGTATTCCTCACCATCCTGCATAAACTGACCCGCCTCACCGACGGCTTCTTCGGAAAGCGGGAATTGTTCGAAGTTTTCCGAGTCCATAAAATTAAATCCTGAGTCGTCTTTGTAAAGAAATTGGGCTTTTTTCATTGCGATCTCAGCCGGCTGAATCTTGTCCGCTCCTTGGAAAGTTTTGGGGATGACCTTTCCGTCACGCAAGTTCTTCAATTTAACCGCCATCACACCACCTTGGCGGCCAGTCTTGCTAAATTGGTTCCAGACAACCCGATAGGGTTCTCCGTCGAGAGAAACATTCGTTCCAATCTTGAGGTCAGTAATTTCGTACATTCCATAAGGATTAAGACTTGTCCCCGTGAAAACGGGGATTTCGGGGATTTTAGCATACAAAAAAACGCCTTTTTTGTATTTTCGTCAACCCGTTTTATTGACTTATGCAAGCCATTTAGATAAATAACTCGTCCTAAAACCCTGCTCTTTTTGACAAATTTTGTTACGAATCTTAAATTTAGGCGTGATTTTGAACTAATTTTGTGTTCACTTTTATCGGCTTCTAAAACTTAACTATTCCCTTTTTGCTCGCCGTTCGTGGCGGAAAAACTTAACCCCCTCAAAATGGATACTCCTATCCTAAGTAGTCTCGTGGAGAATATCCGCGGATCTTTCTATGATCTGTGGATGGGCATCCTAGATGTACTGCCTCGCATTGTCGAAGGCATTGTAATTTTAATTGTTGGCTGGATTGTGGCCAAAATCATTTCCCGTATAGTCGGTAAAATCGTCGAAGTTATCAGGTTAGAAAAAATTCTGACCACTGCCGGCGTTAAAAACTTTTTTCAAAAGGCTGGTATCCGGTTAAGCATCGCGAGGATCTTTGAAGAAGTCGTGAAGTGGTTTATCTTAATCGTCTTCTTTATTTCCGCTGCCAACGCTTTCGGTCTACCTCAAGTCAACGGCTTCCTGCAAGACGTCCTGAATTACATTCCAAATGTGATCATCGCGAGCGTAATCACAATCCTTGGTATTTTGATCGCCAATTTCATCGCCGACCTCACCCACGGCACAACGCGCGCCTTCAAGGGTGGCTCGGCTAGATTAGTCGCCAATATTACCCGCTACGCCGTGATTATCTTCACGGTTTTCGCTGCGCTTCTACAGCTCGGCATCGGACGCAGCCTGCTAGACTCATTCTTCAATAATCTTGGCCTAGCTCTAGCGGCAGCTTTCGGTTTGGCTTTCGGTCTAGGCGGCAAAGATGCAGCCTCTGATGTAATCAAAAAAATCCGCAAGGATATGACAGAGAAGAAGTAATCCAAAATTAACGCACCCAAAAAGCCCCCCGGATTAACAGGGGGCTTTTTTATTTCAGATATTTACGACCCTTGAGCTCGTCAGGCAAGTGTTGTTGCGCGGCAGCTGATGGGTCGTTATGGAAATACTTGTAATCCTTACCATAATTCAGATTCTTCATCAGTTCAGTCGGCGCATTGCGCAAGTGGAGCGGCACAGGCAAGTTGCCGAATTTTTGGATGTCGGCGCGAATTTGGCCGATTGCGGCATAGACCGAGTTGGATTTCTTAGCTTGGGCGCAGTAGACAACCGCTTGCCCGAGTGCCGTATCTGCCTCTGGCAGTCCGATGAATTCCACTGCCTGCTTAGCGGCTAAGGTGATTTGCAAAGCTAGTGGGTCGGCCAGTCCGACATCCTCCGAAGCGAAACGGACAACCCGCCGGGCGATATAGAGCGGATCTTCTCCGCCATCCAGCATGCGCATAAGCCAATACAGCGCGGCATCCGCATCGCCATCGCGCATGGATTTGTGTAGTGCGGAGATCAAGTTATAGTGCTCCTCGCCTTTTTTGTCATAAAAAAACACGAGGTTTTGAACCAACTGCTCGATAAACTTTAGATCGATCTTTTTGCCATCAGCCGAGAAAGCCGCCCGTTCCAAAATATTAAAAAGAATCCGCGCATCACCATTCGCCAGCTCACAAATCCGCCCCAACGCTTTTGCTTCAATCTTCAAATTGAATTTTCCTAGCCCGTGTTCAGAATCCTGGAGTGCTCGCTCAGCCAACTTCTGCAAATCTTGCTTTTGTAAGGAATTGAGCACGTAGACTTGGGAGCGCGAAAGCAAAGCGGAGTTAAGTTCGAAGCTGGGATTTTCGGTAGTCGCTCCGATCAGAGTAATCACACCCTTCTCGAGATACGGCAGCAGCTGATCCTGCTGGGCTTTATTGAGCCGATGGATTTCATCGATGAAAAGAATCGTTTTTTGTTTGTGTAGTTTGCGCCGTTCGAGGATTTCGTGAATAGTTTTGCGAAACTCCGCCGTCGCGAAACCGATCGCCGACATCGGCTGGAAATACGAATTAGTTTTGGCGGAAATGATTTTCGCTAGCGTGGTCTTGCCACTACCCGGCGGACCCCAAAAGACCAGTGAGGCCAACAAGTCGGATTCGATCTGCTTGCGTAGCGGTGAACCTTCACCGACCACTTTTTCTTGACCGACAAAATCACCGAAACCCCGTGGTCGCATCCGGTCAGCCAACGGCGCAGACTTTTCTAATTCTTCACGAAAATTCTGTTCGAATAGGTCGTCGGACTGAAGATTTTTTTTCGCCATCGTTTGAATTTTACGCCAAAGCAAAAAGCCCCTGGCGGACCAAGGGGCTTTTTATCTTAGAACTATCCCTCAGCTGGAGGGGTAGCTTCTTCTCCCTCTGCAGGAGCGTCCTCAGTAGGAGCTTCTCCTTCTTCAGCAGGACTTTCCGCCGGTGCAGCCTCTTCTTCCGCTGGTGCAGCTGGCTCTTCAGCAGGAGCTGCAGGAGCTTCTTCTTGGGGTTCGGCGGCAGGAGCCGCAGCATCATCCGAAGCCGGAGCTCCGTTGTCGTCTCCACCCATAGGAGCAGCGCCGTTTTCATCATCAAGGAAATTCATCCGTATTCACCTCCCTCCTTGTGAATCTGCGAAAAATTCTTTGAAGAAAATTTCATCTTTGGAATTTTGGCTTAAAAATGGGGCTTTAGCAAACAAATCGCGTGTTAAAATCACGCCGTGAAAAAACATATCGAGCCGGCTTTCGATTTTGAGAACTCAAGCCAGCAGGCTGGTGCGAAATTTTTAGCTGACAACAGGATCGCCTTGCAACTTGCAGAAGCTAAATATTTTCAAAAAAAAATCGGCCGGCCACTGACACTGACCGAGCTGACAATTTTGGGAATCCAGGGCAGCGAACACTGCAGCTACCGTTCGACACGCAACCACTTGAAGGATCTGCCAACTCGCGGCAAAAACGTAATAATGGGTCCAGGCGAAGATGCGGGGATTGTAGAAATCGCCAAAGAAAAAAGTGGTAAAAAATGGGGCCTCGTAATCGGCCACGAGAGCCACAACCATCCCAGCCAAATCGTACCCTACGAAGGTGCCGCGACGGGCGTGGGAGGAATTGTCCGCGACATTCTCTGTATGGGTGCGCGCGTGATTGGCTGTCTCGACGTCCTGCGTTTTGGTGATTTCAGCAAAGCTAATAATCGCTGGCTAGCGCGTGAAGTTGTTTCCGGTATCGCTGGCTACGGCAATCCACTAGGTGTGCCCAACCTTGGTGGTGATATCGAATTTGAGGCGAGCTTCGACTCCAACTGCCTTGTGAATGTCGTAGCTATCGGAGTTCTGCGTGAAGACGATATCATCCATTCCTACGCCCCGAAAGAAGCTCTGCGCAAAAATTACGACATCATCATCGTCGGCAAACCAACTGACCGGAGTGGTTTCGGTGGAGCGAGCTTCGCCAGTGGCGAATTGAAAGAAGAAGACGCTGAGGCCAACAAAGGTGCGGTCCAAGAACCGAACCCTTTTCTGGAACGCCATTTGCTCGCTGCGACCTACGATCTTTTCTCTGAACTGAAACGACGGAAGCTGCTAAATAAAGTGAGCTTCAAAGACATGGGCGCTGGCGGCAACGTTTGTGCGAGTGTCGAACAGCTTGACCAGCATAATTTCGGAGCGGAAATTAACCTTGAGAAAATTCACGTTGGCGAGAAAAATCTACCGCCACAAATCATCGCCGCCGCAGAAACTCAAGAACGCTTTTGTTGGATCTGCGATCCGAAAATTACGAACTTAATTCTCAAGACTTACAACGAAAAATGGGCTCTACCGCGCGTCTCCAACGGAGCCGAAGCCCGGGTCGTCGGTAAAGTCCGTCCGGGTAATTATGTCCTCAAGTTCGGTGGCACCAAAGTTATCGACGCCCCAGCCAAAGTCCTGACCGAAGGCCTGCTCTACAAGCGCAAATTCAAGTTGAGGCAGAAAAAAATCCCGGCAGAACGTTTCGGCTTGGCCAAACTGGATACCGAGAAAATTCTGCGCAAACTGCTTGCCAGCGAAAACATCTCCTCACGTAAACCGATTTACGAGAAATACGACAAACAGGTCCAAGGTGCGACTTACCAGGATGCGGGAGGTGGCGGTTCGGCAATTATTCGCCCGCTGGTGAATACTGCTGCGCCGAAAGCGCTGAAAAAAATCGGCATCACGATCGGTGTTGGTGGCAACGCCTCACTTGGTAAATTCGATCCCAAGCTCCAGGCCGAACACGCAGTGGCTGAGGCAATTGCCAATGTCGTCGCACTCGGAGCTAAACCGCTCGCCCTGACCGACTGCCTCAACTTCGGTAACCCCGAGAAACCTGAACAAATGGGCGAATTTGTCGCTGCGATTGAGGGTCTGCGAGATGCTGCGAAAAATTTCGGCACACCTTTTGTGAGCGGCAATGTGAGCCTTTACAACGAAAATGGCCGCGACTCGATCAATCCCTCCGCGCTCGTATCTTGCGTTGGCAAACTGGAGAATGCGAATGATTTTGTGCCACAGAAATTCCAAGCAGCTGGGAATCTGTTGGTGCTCGTTGGAGCGCGTTCGAAAAACTTAGGCGGCAGTGAGTTTGAAAAAGTGGTTAACAAGCAATTAGGTAAAGCCTTTGAACTAGATGTGAAAAAATTTGCTAAGGAAATTAAATTTATTTTGGCAGCTAAGAAGCTCACCGCCTCTAATCGCGATATTCACCGCGGCGGAGCGATAGTAGCAGCAGCTGAATCTGGTTTCGGCACTGAATTCGGATTCAAGCTAGATGGGCTTTCTGGAGCGGAACTCTTCTCTGAAAATCCCGGCTTCCTGTTGGAAATCGCTCCGAAAAATTTAGCTAAACTGGAAGCACTCGCTAAAAAGTCTGGTGTGAAATTCAAAAAGGTCGGCCGAGTAAGCAGCGAACCGCGACATGATCTAGAAAAAATCTGGTCTGAAAGTTTCAGGAAAACCTGGCGCAAGTAATTTTCCTTATTCCGTTCTTAAGCTCGCTGAATCTAAGTTCGACTCTTTTTTGCGGCAATAGTTTTTTCGGCAAACGCTCACTCCACTCCACGACCACAGTATCCTGTGAAGTAAATAATTCTTGTAAACGTTCAAGCTTCTCGAGCTCCAAAGATTCCGCCCGATATAAATCCAAATGAACTAGCTTTTTACCTGTAGAAATTTTATGAATGTGCTCACCAACAAAGGTCGGTGATTTAATCTTGGATTTAATTTTTAGGCCGCGTGCCAAACCCCGCAGGAAGGTTGTTTTGCCAACACCCAGCTCACCGAAGAGAAAAATCTTCTGGCCCTGAAATTCGGCAGCGAGCGATCCTCCAAACGCTTCCATCGCTACAGTAGACGTGATTCGGTGAATTGACTTCAAACGCTGAAAGTGCTAAAATAGAATGATATCAAAAGAAATTTTAATACAAAAATGCAAAACTTTTGGCACGAACATAAACACTTCGTAAAAGGATTTGTGGTCGCTGTACTTGCGACCCTGGTTGTCGGTGTTTTTGGCACCCAGACAGGAGACTTTTTGGCTTCGGTCTTGGACCTAGAGAAACCAGCGCCTTTTGATGGCACTAACCTACCAATCGAGACAGTCCCTGACTGGACGGTCGTCGGGGGCAGGACCAGCCTGCTGGCTGCCCAAATCCCGCTAAACGAAATGACAGCTTTACCAAATTACGATCCGGCAATTTTCGGTGTAACTGTGGCCGATCTCAATTATTCGATTGAAAAAGACTTGGTTAATAAGATCATCACCTATGCCGTCCCCTATATGGGATCATACGAAACCGGCAGCCGGGAGTACGAGGGCAGCCACCTCGCGGTTGATATCAAAATCCCGACGGGCACTCCGGTTCATGCCGTCGCGAACGGAAAAGTCGTGAAAGTCGCCCAGGCTTCCAGCGGTTTCGGTATGCATATCGTGGTCAAGCACTACGACGTACCTGATTTAAACGAAAATGAAACTGTCGATCTTTATTCGGCTTATGCGCACCTCTCGAAAACTAGCGTAAACGTCGGAGATATCGTCACTCGCGGCCAGCTAATCGGTGAATCCGGCAGCACAGGAACCTCGACCACTCCTCACCTACACTTCCAAATCGATAACGATAACGCGCCTTGGCATCCGTGGTGGCCTTTCACCAGTGCGGACACTTCCGCAGCTGGCGTGAGCTTTTTCGACGGTGTCTCGGCCGGGATTGGCCAAGCCGCAGCAATCGAAAACACGATTAATCCAATGCTTTGGGTGCAGCGCTACTTAGTCACAGACGAGACTCAAACTTATGATTCTGACCTCCATGCCAGTAGTGAAGATTCGAGTGTTACTGAAACCGAAACTGTAGCTACGACTACTGTAGCCGATACTTCGGAGCAGGTTGAAACTCCGACCGAAACGGAAACTGTAGCTACGGCCGAAGAAGAAAATCATGAGACAGAGCAGCCCGACACCACTACAGAACCCGCCGAAGAAGAATCTTCCAACCAAGTAGCTGAAACCGAAACTACTCAGGAAAGTATTTTTACAGATGTTGATACAGCTCACCCAAACGCTAAAGCTATTAAGTACCTGAAGGAAAATGAGATCGTCGGCGGTTACGACGATGGCAGCTTCCAGCCGGACAAAACCGTAAACCGAGTCGAAGCCCTCAAGATGCTGATTCTCGGTTTCGGTATCATAATCGAACCGAAACTCGATCTTGGCTTTACCGACACCAGTAACCAGCAATGGTATTCTGACTTTGTCGGAACAGCAATGAATCGGGGAATTGCCGGCGGATATCCGGACAACACCTTCCGACCGGGTAATACAATCAACCGCGCCGAATACCTAAAAATCCTGCTCGGCAGTGCGAGTATCGCGCCGGACAGCGTTACTGATGCGCCCTACTCCGACGTATCGGCCGATGCTTGGTTCTCGGCTTATGCCGCCTATTCGAAAGTTAAGAATATTTTCCCGCTAGCAGGAGATGTGTTTAATGGCTCAGCTGGCGTAACCCGAGCCGAGGTAGCCGAAACAATCTACCGAATTTTGGTTTTGCAAAACACTGGAGCCAGTGCCTACACTGATGATCTAGAAATTTAGAAACAAAAAATTAGTTCGCAGCAAGCACAAAGCCTCCCTCGCGGAGGCTTTTTCGATTAAAATAAAACCCTCGATGCTTGGAAAATTCATCGCCGTTTACGGAATCAACAATATTGGCAAATCGACCCAAACCTCTCTGTTGGTCCAGAAACTAGTCGGGGCAGGCGTCCCGGTCGAGTATGTGAAATACCCGATTTATGATCTCGACCCGACTGGCAAAATGCTGAACGAAATCCTGCGCGGCAAACAGAAAAAGAGTGTGCAGTCGATTATCGAGTTTTTTGAAGGCACGAAAGTCCGGCGGCCAAGCTCTAAACGCAAGCCGGCAATCTCGTTCCGCCGCCAGCCGATCGTTTCCAAAAAAGAAATCCGCCAGCATGTCACCGAGGAGGAGCTGCAAATGTGGTACTCCCTAAATCGTTATCAGTTTGATCCACAGATCAAGAAAAAGCTGGCGGGCGGAATCTCGATCGTAGCTGAAGACTACACTGGCACAGGCCTAGCCTGGGGAGCCGCCAAGGGTGCCGATCTGGATTGGCTGATGAATGTAAATAAATATCTGCAAAAGCCTGATCTCGAAATCCTGATTGACGGCGAGCGTTTCCTGGCCGGCAAAGAAAAAATCCATCTGCACGAATCCAGCGACCGTCTGATCGCTAAAGCCCGAAGCAGCTTCTTGAAGTTGGCCAAGAAAAATAACTGGCAGATCGTCAACGCCAACCGCGAAATCGCAGAAATTAGCTCAGAAATGTGGAGTATCGTCGAACCGCTTTTTAGCAAGGAAGAGATCCAAAAATCCGGCGGCAGCCTAACCAGTTGGCGCACCGAATCCGGGATGCTTTAATTTTTTGCATTTCCCTGCGCAATCACCCTAAAATTCGGGTAGTTTATTTCCTAACCCCCACCGCGATGAATCGTCAAGAACTCATCGACGCGCTCGCCGCAAAACTCGGCTTGAGCAAACGGCTCGTCACGGAGGTGCTGGAAGGCCTGATCGCCACCATCACATCCGAGCTAAAGCAGGGGAAAAATGTCACCGTGACCGGTTTCGGGACTTTCCGCGTGAGCCAACGCGCGGCACGCTCCGGTGTGAGTCCTCGCAATCCAAACCAAAGGATTGAGATTCCGGCACTGCGTGTCCCGGCTTTTCGCGCGGGCAAAACCTTGAAGGACGCGATCCGCTAGGGTTCTCTTTATTTTTTGAGAATTTCGATAGCGGGGAGTTTTTTGCCTTCCAAAAATTCGAGCATTGCTCCACCACCAGTGGATACGTGTGCAAATTTTTCGGCAGAGATCTCAAACTGCGCCAGCGCTGCCAAAGTGTCACCACCACCCAAAATAGCTTCCCCGGGAGTCGATTCGCAGGCCTTAGCGATTGCCCGAGTGCCTAATTCAAATTTGCTGATTTCGAAAAATCCAACCGGGCCGTTCCAAACCACTGTTCCAGATTTTTTGATGATTTCAGAAAACTGTTGAATTGAGCGCTCACCAATATCCAGAGCCTTCAGATTGGGAGGCATACGATCAGCCCTGATGGTTAAGGTCTTGGCCTCTGCAGAAATTTCTGTAGCAGCATCGATGCAAACTAAATCGCTCGGCAGAACAAACTTGCAGCCATCCGTATTCGCCGCCATCAAAATTTCCCGAGCAGTATCTAATTTCTCGACTTCATACAAACTCTCCCCGACTTCGAAACCCTGCGCCGCCAAAAAAGTGTTGGCGATCCCGCCGCCCAACAAGATCGTATCGGCCAGTTCGGTAAATTTTTTGAGCACACCAATCTTCGTGTCAATCTTCGCTCCACCAAGCACGAGCGTGAGCGGGCGCTTAGGGTTTTGCAAAACAGCAGCAAGACTTATGATTTCTTTTTCTAAAGAAAACCCCGCATAGCTCGGCAATAATTTTGCCAGACCAAAATTCGAAGCGTGCGCCCGGTGGGCCACCCCAAAAGCATCATCCACAAAAATATCTCCGAGGCGTGCCAATTGCTTGGTGAATTCTATATCGTTATCTTTTTCACTAGTGTGGAAACGGGTATTTTCCAATAAAACAATTTCTCCAATCTTCATTTTTTTAACCGCCTCCTCGACTTCCGGTCCAACACAGTCATTCAATTTTTTGACTGGAACTTTGAGCAGCTCGGATAATTTTTGCGCTACAGGATCTAGGCGCAACTTGTCATCGACTGAGCCCTTGGGGCGCCCGAGGTGGGTCAGTAGGATAATTTTGGCCCCGGCTTTTTGGAGAAACTTGATAGTCGGCAAAGAAACCCGAATTCTCGTGTCATTCGTGACTTTTCCGTTTTTGATGGGCGTATTGAAATCTGTGCGCACCAGCACACGCGCGTTTTGGAGATTCTGGGCTTCGCTAAGGGTTTTTAGTTTCACGCCCCGATTTTAGCAAGCTCTTTCGCCAAACTGAAAGCGGAGGTGGCAAATTCCGCCCCCCGCTCCGCACGGGCTTCGGCCTGCCCGGTCGTCTCCGTCGTCAGTACGCCGAAAATTACCGGCTTCGCAAACTCAACCCCCAAATCAGCAATCTTGCGCGCGCAGTTTCCTGCGACAAAATCGAAGTGGTCCGTCTCACCGCGCACAACCACGCCTAGGCAAATCACAGCATCGTACTTCCCAGACTGGAGAACTTTTTTCGCTAGTGTGGGAATTTCAAACGCTCCCGGCGTTTCGAATTTTTCGAAATTAACTTTCAGATCCTGAAGCCGCTGCTCGCAGTTGGTATTCAAAACTTCCAAGGCCTTGCCGGCTTTCTCGGCGAAACGCGATGTGATTACAGCGAATTTCATAGAATTGTGTAAAACCTGAAGGCGAGGTCAGTGACCTCGCCTTCAGAAAATATTATTTATTTAATAATTTGGCAACATGTTTCGCGAGTAAGTCCGCTTCAACATTTATTTTCTCACCAACTTTGCGAATCCCTAGATTCGTTTCCTTCAATGTGTGCGGGATAATCCCGACTGTGATTTCAACCCCTCGGGTTGAGATAACCGTTAGCGAAATCCCATCCAGCGCGACCGAACCTTTTTCGACAACCAGTTTGGCTAAATTTTTCGGAATTTCTAGGGTGAAAATCTTGGAATTCTTGTCTTTCTCAATCTTGAGAATCTTGGCGACACCGTCAATATGCCCGCTGACAAAGTGCCCGTCAAAACTACCCGAGACGCCAACTGGGCGCTCGAGATTAACTTTGGTGCCAGTTTTGAAATCACCGAAATTAGTCCGGCGTAAAGTTTCCGGCATCGATTCGACCACGAAGCTGCTACCGGTTTTTTGAACGACGGTATGACAGGCGCCGTTGATCGCGACTGAATCTCCTTTTTTTAAATTTTTAGCTGTGCACGGAGCGGCAATCGTAAAAACTGTGTTTTCTTTGTCACGAAAAATTTTCTTGACTGTGCCGATCTCGGTGATGATACCTGTGAACATTGTAGGGATGATAAAGACCCTAAAGAGCCTTGAAGATTATAAGGATGGCGATTTTAACAAATTTAGATTTTGACAGACTCTCTTTTGCCACCCTGGTGAAATATAGTTACCTCTTCATAACCAACACTCTTGGCAAAATCTTTCGCTGCGTTGAAGTTTTCCGCAATTCGTTCAACTGAGTGCGCATCGGAATTCAATGTAACTGGAATACCGCGCTCGCGAGCCGCCCGGAGCAGCTCAGCTGAGGGATACCAATCCTGGCAGGGTTTCGTAAGGCCAGCCGAAGAAACCTCTAGGACCATCTTGGAATCCGCCACGGCATCCAGTGCCGGACGGGCGAGCTCGAACACATCGACACCTTCTGGCAGCGGGAATTCGTTGTTGAATTTCTTGATCAGGTCAAAGTGACCACCAATATCAAAAAGATCTAAACGCGCCATTCGGGCATACTCGGCGAAATACTTTTCGTAAATCTCGGTGGCGCTGGCAAAATTCTGATAACCCGCTTTCCAGTCTTTTTCATAGTCGAAGCCCCACTTACCCAGGAAATGTACCGAGCCAATCGTGTAGTCGAAACGGCCTTTGTTGAGGAGATCCTTCACCCATGGCAGATTTTCTTCGCCCAGCCAATCAACTTCACAACCCTTGAGAATTTCAATATGGCTAGCGTACTTTTTTTTGAGTTCTTCCAAATCCACCAGAAAACGCGCCCAGCCTTTAAGCCCACGGACTTCGTCCGGCGGGTCGTCCGCATAGCGGTACTCCGGTAGCCGTGGTGAATGCTCGGAAATTCCAAGGATCTCGACCCCCTTTTTAATAGCAGCCTCGATCATTTCCTCAGCAGTGTTGGCACCATCCTGCTGTCGTGTATGTACGTGGAAATCGAAAATCATTTCAAAATCTTTTTTAGCGCGACGGCTAATTTAGAATTTTCCGCCGGTGTCCCAACTGTAATGCGCAAGCTATTTTTAAGCAATTTTTTAGCAGAAAAATCCCGCACGACTATACCGAATTGTTTAACTAATTTTTCGTAAACTTTTGTCGCTGAAACACCACTCGGAAATTGCACTAACAAAAAATTGGCCTCGGAAGGCGAAACAATCAGCCCGAGTTTCCAAAGCGCCGCGGTCAATTTTTCGCGTTCGCTCAAGATCTTCTTAACAGCTACTTTCATTTTCGCGGAACGAGTCAGCGCATCAAGCGCCAACTGCTGGGAAAGCCCATCGACAGAATACGGTGCGCGGACTTTTTGGAGAATCGCGATCACAGCCGAGTCAGCCAGTGCCACACCGACTCTGAGGCCAGCTAGTCCCCAGGCTTTCGAGAAAGTCCGCAGGATAATCAAGTTGGGATATTGCTTCAAAAGCTTCGCGCAGGATTTCTGCGGGCTAAATTCGATGTAGGCTTCATCGACGATAACCAACTTTCCTTTACGAAGAACTTTCTCAACATCCACACAAGGCACAGTCTGACCCGTCGGGTTGTTCGGCGAGCACAGGAAAATTAATTTAGTCTTAGCGGAAACTTTTTTCAGAAATTTCTGGATATCCAAAGAGTAATCCTCCTCTAGCGCAACTTCGGAAACCTTGAGCCCCAAAAGTTCGGCAAATACTCGGTACATCGAAAAAGTCGGCGCAGTCGTCAAAATCTCCTCGTTCGCTTCGACAAAGGCCAAAAGCAACAGCCAAATAATTTCATCTGAACCGTTGCCAATCAAGACTTTATTCTTCGCCACACCAGCATACTTGGCATACTGCTCGCACAGCCTCTCGGCCAACGGATCTGGATAACGCGACAAATCAACCTTGGAAATTTTTGGCAGCACCGATCCAAACGAATTCTCATTCGCATCTAAAAAAACTTTGGCTTTCGAAACGAGTGAACGCGCGGAAGAGTAGGCCGCACTGGCGCGGACAGATTTCTTGGCGAGCTTTGCGAAATTAATTTGCATCTTCGAAACGAATTGAAATCGAACGGGCGTGGGCATCCAGCCCCTCAAGTTCGCCGAATTTTTCACAGACCTCCCGGATTTCCGAAAGACCTTCTTTGGAAATTTTCTGCACCTGAATCTTTTTGCCGAAAGTTTCAACCGAAAGCGGCGCGAAGTTCTTGGCAAAGCCAGCTGTCGGTAAGACGTGGTTGGTCCCGCTTGCGAAGTCGCCTGCTGGCTCGGAAGAAAAGTTACCGAGGAAAACCGATCCGGCATTTTGGATTTTCGCCAAGGCTTTTTCAGAATCCTCAACGCAAAGCTCCAGATGCTCCGCGGCGAACTCGTTCGCGAACTCAATCGCGCTATCGAGATCATCCGCGACGAGAATCCGTCCGCGGCTCGTGAGACTCTGCTCCGCAATTTCTTTGCGTGAAAGTTTCTCAATTTGTGAATCCAGCTCGGCGACAACAGCTTCTGCCAACTTCTCCGAAGTCGTGACGAGGATCGAGGTCGAATCGCTGGCGTGTTCGGCTTGTGACAGCAAATCAGCCGCGACGAATTTCGGCACGGCGAAATCGTCGGCGAGAATCAGAATCTCACTCGGCCCAGCGGGCATGTCGATCGGAATCTCGGCGGAAACCTGTGTCTTGGCCTCGGTCACCCACGGATTTCCTGGACCGGTGATCTTCTCGACTTGCTCGACGAAGGCCAGCGCTCCGATCGCCTGTGCGCCACCGACTTTGAGAATTTTCGTAACACCGGAAATTTTCGCAGCCGCGATTACAACCGGATCCAGTGAGCCATCTTTCTTGGGAGGGGTCGCGAGGATAATTTCAGAACAGCCCGCGATCTTCGCCGGGATGGCCTGCATCAAAACTGACGAGGGATAAGTCGCGAGTCCGCCCGGAGCGTAGATCCCGACTTTCTCGATCGGTCGCCACTCACGCCAAGTCTCGACGCCTTTGACTGTTTCGACTTTCTGCTCGGAATTAATATTCGCAAGCTGGTTTTCGTGGAACTTTTGGATATTCGCAGCCGCTTCGCGAAGGAAGTCGTATTCGGCAGCGCTTTCGTCAACTGCAGCTAACTCAGCTGCAGAAAGCTCTAGGCTGCTAAGCTCAACACCGTCGAATTTTTGCGTGAATTCCAGAACTGCCGCAACCCCTCGGGTTGTGACCGCTTGCAAAATTTCCGCGACACCCTCTTTGACGTCCGCGGAAACCTCACCGCCACGCGCGAGGATCGCAGCACGCTCGGAGGAATCGAGATCAGCGAGACGCTGAATTTGCATAGCTTATTTTTTGAAGAGTCGGGAGAGGAAATTTTTCTTATTAGTCGTTTTCATAGCTGCCTTCGCGAATTCACGCTCAACCAATTTCTCGACGAACTGGCTGCGGTAACCCGCCGGGATTTTCTTATCCAGCTCGTCTTTAATCTTCGGTGAAAGCGAAAACAAGACGGCAACTCGTTTTTCGGCAGCGGTTTTTTTGCGCGGCATCGGGAAAATTAAGGAACTATTTTTTCGACATTGAGAAGCAGAATATCTTTCGCACCAGCCTTCTTGAGTTTCGGCAGCGCATCCCAAAATTCTTTTTCTGTGGCGACAGACTGGAGCGCAAATTCGCCTTTCTTCGCAAGCGGGAGAATCGTCGGAGCCTCCAGCGCCGGCATAAGCTTTTCAATTTTCTTCAAATCTTTTTCCCGGCAGTTGAGCATCACGTACTTCTTGTTCCCTGCTGCCTGGACTGCCTCAATCCGCGCAATCAAATCGTCTAATAATTTTTTCTTCTCGGCTGACAATTTCGGATTAGAAACGAGCACGGCTTCACTACGAAAAATTGGCGGCTCTAAAGCAACTAGCCCGTGTGCTTCCAGCGTCGTGCCAGTATCGACGATATCGGCGATCACATCAGCCACACCCATCTCCGGAGCGATCTCCGCCGACCCGGAAAGTTCAGCCAGCTTGATCGGAATCTTTTTTTCGCGGAAAAACTTCTTAGTCGAGTTGGGATATTCAGTTGCGATCACGGAGTTTTTCAGCGAACGGAGAGTTTTGTATTTGGAATTTCGGGGAACGGCGACAGCCAAGCGGCAAACACCGAAACCTAGCGGCATCACTTCCTTCACGCGCTTACCACTCTCACGAATAACGTTTTGCCCGACGATCCCGAGGTCAGCCGATCCACGCGCGACGAAAGCCGGGATGTCATCATCCCGCAGCAAAATCACATCTGCCGGAAAATCCGGGCATTTCAGGACCAGATACTGGCCATTCGTAATGCAATTCAAGCCAATCTTGCGCAGCAATTCGAAAGACTCCTCGGCGAGGCGGCCTTTTTTCTGCAACGCGATCTTGAGTCTGGAAGACATGTAATGTGTATAAGGTTCCTAATGTTAATAAGGTTTGAGGCCGAACTCCTTAATTTTAATACAAAAGCGTGAAGCACTCCGTAGCCCCGCTTTGCGGGACGAAGGGGTGTATATTTTGGCATTTTTTGGGGAAAAGGTCAAAAGGATGCTCTTGAAATTGTGCTCTTAAAACTTAATATTAGCTCATGTATGAATCAGACAAGAACCCGCCAATCACATTCTTTCAAAAGACACCTGGGGGCATTGATTGGAGTTTAAATGTTTGCGATGGAACCAATCATTTTGAAAGAACAGGACCGCGAGGAATACAACAAGGTTTTGATGACGATCTTTTTATCCTTATAGAAACTGGCCAGTGTGATGGCAGCTGCCAAGAACATCAAATTGAATTCAGCAATAGGTTGAGGCAATTTGCTTGGACGTGCCAAGCGCGTAGAGCAATCGCAATGACTATGAAAAAGAAGCCAAAAGCAGCTTGATGGGCATTTTTTGGGGAAAAGGTTAAAGTAAATTTTGGTGCAAAAAATAAAAATTGGCAGAAGGTAAAAATGCGGCCTGCAACCTAAACACCCAAATTAGGATCGAGACCTAAAATTTCTCTAAACTCTGAATTATTGTCTCTTAAGGCTTTTAGGTCATCATCTTTTTTCGAAAGATGTAAAAAATGTCCGCTACTATCATTTAATAAAACATCCTTAATGTCTTTAATTGCTAAATCTGTTAACCCTAGACGAGCATACCCACAAGCCCTGTTATATAAAGCATTAGCATGATACGGATTAATTGCTAAAGCCTTATTGGCTGTTTCGACACCCTTATTAAGGTCTCCCATATCAACAAAAGCACCTGCTAGATTACTAATTGTATCCGTATCGTTTGGAGATGCTTTTAGAATCAGTTTCCAAAGCTCAACTCTTTTAGCTGGATCTTTTTCTCTATATAGCTTTTCATAAATCTTTACCTCATCAATTTCTTCTTTCTGCTCACTTTGCTGCTTTCTTAATTCTAATAGTGCATCGTTATGTTCGTTTCGCATTTTTTCAAACTTATTTTGCAGGTCTTCTAACTTCTCTTTGAGAGAGGTTTCAACTTTGCCCATAATCTCCTTTGTGGCATCTTGAGCAACTTCGGCTGATTTATGGACAATGGCACCTTTGATTGTTTTCCAGCCAATATAACCCAACACAAATGTTGTAAGAACAAATATAAAACCAACTGTGCTTAATATCCACAAAAAATATTGAATTGTCTTCGAAGAATAATTTTCCGCACTCTTCACAAAACCAAGCGCGTCATTCGATGTTTGTCTCAATGTGTTTGCATTTTCAACTTTGTAGTTACTTAAATCTTGCTTCAGCTCGTCTATCTCGTCTTCAATCGACTGTAAATCTAATTGGGTTCCGATATCAGTATTGATCTGTGGAACTTCTATCACCGCCTCCTCTGCATAAACAAAAAATCCACCAAGCCAATAAACTAGCAAGGTCGCTGCGAACAAAAAAGCTTTTCTCATGTTGAATTAGTTAGTGCTTGATTTTAACAAAACTGCCTCTAAAAAAATTAAAAGAGGCCAGTCTCTCAACCAGACCCATTTCATACTTGACAAATTAAATTTTAATGATAATCTCGGTACTCATTAATTCTAAATATTATGACTCAACCTGAGAGAACAAACGTCCCTGTGGATGCTGTATATTACAACGATGTGAAGCCATTCCTATTCAAGGGCATTGAATACTCTATTTACTGCAATAGACAGGATGTAGAGCAACCGTTAGGTAGTTGTGACACATGTGGGAGACCTGCTATTAACGAGGTTTATTATGAGCCAGTTCAGATAATTAGATCAGATACGATGAAGGAAGTGCCCCTGTCTTCATCTAGGGGTGTAGAAATCGCTAGAGCTTTTCGAAAAGAATTCCGTCAGGCAATTTGTGCGATTTGCGAACACAAATTAGGCGAAGATATAGCAACCGAGGCTGGACTTACAGAACCTGGATATCCGCCCGAAGCAGAAGAATTTTAATGCTGTCTGCTAGATTAATTGTTCTTTCTTAATCTTTCAGATTTAAAAGAGGCCAGTCTCTCCCCGAAGGGGCCACTTAGTGGCAACCAGCCTCTTTTTGTTTCATGTTTCAGGTTTCACGCTCTATGAAAGGAACCACGGCAAGAACACCAATGACACAACCGTCATCAGCTTAATCAAAATATTAAGCGCTGGTCCGGAGGTGTCTTTGAACGGATCGCCCACGGTGTCACCCACGACGGCCGCTTTGTGCGTGTCCGAACCTTTACCGCCGAAGTTACCGTTTTCGATGAACTTCTTGGCATTGTCCCAAGCACCACCGGCGTTGGCCATGAAGATTGCCATCATCACACCGACGACGAGCGCACCAGCGAGCAGGCCACCGAGGACACGGACATCCCAGAAGCCGACGATGAGCGGGGTGAGGATCGCGATTGCACCCGGGAGAATCATTTGTTTGAGCGAACCGTCAGTCGAGATCTTCACACAGCGGGCCGCATCCGGCGGAGTCGTGCCTTTCATAATTCCCGGAATTTCGCGGAACTGGCGGCGCACTTCATTGACCATCGCGAAAGCGGCGTTACCGACCGCACGCATCGTAAGTGAAGAGAAGACAAACGGGAGAATGCCACCGATCAGGAGACCGATGATGACTTCGGGAGAGTTGATATCGAGCACGAGCGGCAGACCATCCATCCCCGCGCCTT
>JAIPIJ010000013.1 GCA_021734705.1 Candidatus Peribacteraceae bacterium | reverse complement strand
AACAAAAAAGTTCTTTTTTATAAATTAAAAATTATTTTTTCTTCAAATTAGATTTCTTGACTTGCTTCTGCCTCCCTCCACCCAAAAAATTTTTATCCGAAACCACACTTCGCCCTATCTCCCGCTCCGTCTCTTTCCGCGCCTTCCCAGCTACACCACCGCCACGCTTCGCTACCTTTTTGTTCGCTGGCATACCCTTCGGCTTTTCGTTCTTAGAAATCTCCGTCGTCACCTTCTCCCCCAACATCGTAAAGATCAGCTCCAAATCCGTCATATGGTCCCGCAAAGCAGTTTTCGACTTCGCAGGAATTTTTTTGTGCTTTTTGTATTCGCTCGGAGTCATCCCAAAAGTCGCCCTCGAAATCTCAGCCGTCAGAATCGCAAAATCCTGCTTGTGCGCGATACCTTGTTCCTGCCACTCATCCGTCAGATTCTGGCGAATTGCCATGCCGCGCAACCGCTTATCAATCCAGTCCTTCGGATAACCCTTTTGCTCGTAAATCAGCTTCATTCGCTCCTGTGCCAGCTCTGGATTTTCAATCTCCTGAACTCGCTCGTAGCCTACTTGCGCCAACCAACGCTTGAATGGCTCAGCCTTAGGGCTCGGAATTGACTGAATAATTCGAAAAATCCCTTCTGTGTCCGCGCAATCAGTGGCATATTTTTTACCATCAGCGCTGGGTAGCTTCAGTTGTCGACAAATTGTCGATAACTTAACTTTCTCCTCGTCACTCATTCTAGTTTTAACTCTATACCAATAATCTTTTGAATCAGGACTGTCAGTCAAAGCCCCACACACATCTACAACCGAAAAATACCACTGCTTCCCATACCAAACCCTACGAATCTGTTTGGATTGAAAGATAACGAGCTGGCTTTGTTTGCTCATATTGTTTGCTGGTTGGAACCACTAGCTTCGATTTTACTTCACTAGTTCAGCAGGAAAAAATACTTAATTAAATATTTTAATCAAAATTTAACGGAAATAATGCTGTTGACCTCTATGGGTTTAAATTCTCTGTAAAAAAACGCTCTGGGGAAATCCGCCTTTGGCGATTGGCCTGCTGCGTCGCTCAAGTAAAAGCGAACCAGTTCGTTTTTCATTCGCTTTCCTCGCAGAGCGCCCCCGCGACTGCCAAGCATCGCAGCCCCTCACCCAACCCCCCTAATCAAAAAAAGAACCTCCTCCCGCTTCGCGGGAGAAGAACCTTTTTCTGGCTCCACTGTCCAAATGCCATTATAGAAATCTTTATGGATAATCGCTATTGGCGGTCAGTGGAACATAAAATAAATATGATTGAGAAAATTTTGGCAAAAGAGGATGGTGTTGAGATGCATTTTAAGAATGGGCTGGCTTAGCTCTGAGCAGTACCTAGCCTTTTTCTCTGCTCATCATCATCCTTTTTTCTTGTTCGCATAATGTCTAAGTTTTTTTCTGCCTGAGGACGAAATGAATCAGCGAAACTACTAATATCTTCCAAATTTCCAGCTCCACTTTTTACTATGATAGCAAGTCCTTCGGTTAGTATTTTGCTCTCGGGATGTGTTTCGTTAATTTTTGCGATTCTTTCTGTTCTACTGCTGGTATATTGTGGTTTATTTGACATAACAACTCCGTATGTAAAATCAATTATGCGCTTAGTAAGTTGCCGTATTTTTTCGCTTATCTCTGAAGGAGAAGCTGATGAATTTTCTTTTACCCATCTTTTTGCTTCATCAAGATCGTCTAAAATATCTTCGTTTAATATCAATGATGTAAACAATCCAGCATTAGGCATTTTATCTTTTGCTACTAGGTCTACACCATAAAGAAGTAGACCGTCTATCTTTGATATTATTCTGTATTTTAGAAATTTCTCTGATAGGAAATCAGCCTTACTAAACACTCTAATATTGAGTTCGTCACCATAAATAATATCATTTCTTATTTCCTTTAATGTTTTTTCGGGCACTTCTTCTTCAGACAGAATAATGTAAATGTTCACATCAGAATAACCTTCTTCGTATTCTCCGCGTCCAAGACTTCCTACAAGATAAATTGTTTCAATAACTTTCTGGTACTTTTCATTTATCTTTGCAATAATTTTTTTTAACAATTCCTTGTGATGCGCTGGAATTTTCTCGAAAGAACTGGCATTCGTTATCTTAAACGAATCGAGCATTTTACTTCTTGCATTACAAATATTGGTTATTTCTTTCTCGGAAATTGGAAGATGGAAATGATTTACAAGCGCGCTAGAGATTTTTTCAATATTTCCTTCAATAGCTTTGAGCGTGTCTTCTACTTTTGCTGATGCCTGCGAAAAAAGACACTC
Source organism: Candidatus Peribacteraceae bacterium (assembly GCA_021734705.1). Taxonomy (GTDB): domain Bacteria; phylum Patescibacteriota; class Gracilibacteria; order JAHISY01; family JAHISY01; genus JAHISY01. The sequence continues at coordinate 18,787 of JAIPIJ010000013.1, read as the reverse complement.
TTCACTTTCCTTACGCATTTTTTCAAGTTTCTTTTTACCTTCATTAGTAAATATTTCTTCAGTTCCAGTTTTTAATAGTGTCTCCGTTAGATTTAATCTAGAAAAATTCTCGTTATACTTTAGGCTACTTACTTTGTGGTGGTGAGTAGTTCTCTTTTTTAACGTATATGCAATTTTGCAATTTGAATTTTCATCCCATTCTTCTATTTGTTTCTCAATTCCGATTTCTTGAAGTTTTTTTTGTTTATTTTTTAGTAGGCTACTAACTTTAATCGGGTCTTCCCATAATAATCTTTTAGGTATGCTTTCTTCTGTCATTAAGTGCACAAGTTGCATAATTTTATCTTTGATTTGGTGCACTAAATTAAGAAAAATTCCTTGGTAATAAACGAGTAGCTCTTGTCTACTAACCTCGTGCGGAACATTTCCGGTGCTGCATTCTCTGATGAGCAATTTTGTCAAACGAAGCTCTTTCAAAACTCTTTCAACCTCACTCGCGTACTCCCATTGTCTTGTTAGAAATCGTGCCTCTTTTGATGTCTGACCCAAAGCTACATATTCCGATTCAGTATTTTCTTTTTGATAACCACGAAAAAGACAGCCGGCACTTAATCTTTCCAAATTCGACTTAAATTTTTTCATAGCCATATTTTCAATTAATATTTTACAAAGTTTCCAATAATAAGATTTTTAGTGAAAAAAAGTTCGAATCCCAACTGGGTGTCTTGAAAAAGTTCGCTTATAGAAGCGGAGGAAAGTGCTGGCTCGGGAGGCGGGGATCGAACCCGCGACATTTCGGTTAACAGCCGAACGCTCTACCACTGAGCTACTCCCGAATAGCCGCGCTATTTTAGGAAACTGACTAATTATAGGCAACACTTTGACAAAGTTTACAAATTCTACAAAAATCAAATCATGCAACCCAAACCCGTCGTCATCACGCTCATCATCCTAAACCTCATCCTGCTCGCGGTTCTCTACCTCCTCACCCAAACCGCGATTCTGGATCGCTGGCTCGCCAATAAGGCCGCGCCGAATCTTTGCCAAACGCAGACTGAGAGCGGTGAGACCGTTTTTAAGTTTTGCGAAGCGGAAGCTGAGTAGTCCGCTCGAATAATACTGATTCACGGGCTGAATCCCAATTTAATTATTGATTTTTTTATATATTTATGTTAAAATAAAGAGATATTAAAATAAAAAATTGAAACCAAAAAGACTGGTTTTTCGTAATCCAGAAGGTGGCAACAAAGAGGCAGCCACTACTCCTCAAGTAGAAGCTCCCAGCGCCACTAATGTCGCTAATCTTCAAAAACAGCACGCTGATGCTCAGGAACGACAGGAAAAAATAGCTGCCCAAGAAAAAGCGGCTGAACCTGTAAACATCGCCCAACAAATATTAGAGGCCTGCGGAATAGAAGACCCATTGAAAGTTATGGAATTGACGAAGCTAATCGGGCAGCTTCAAATTTCCCCGCAAGATCTAGAGCATTATAAAGAACTTGCCCAAAAGCCTGATTTTTCTGTTTCCGACCTACCGGAAAAATTAAAGCCTCTGCATGAATTTATCCAGCAGGCTTTATCCGCAAGAATGCGTGCGGTTAATGTTGGGTTGAAGAGTAAGATCATTGGCTCACTAGACGAGATCAAAAACTTCGCACCCCAAGGAAAAGAGCGGCTTAAAAAAGAACTTGAAAAACTTCCACCCCAAAAAGTAATCGAATGGCAGGTACTCTTTTTGAAGGCTAAAGCCCTCGTGCGACAACAGAGCGAAAAAAAAGTAGGTTTCGACAATAAATTAATGTTTTGTTACAGCCGGCTCCTCAAAGGAGAGCTGTTGGAGCCGGATCTGATCGCCTACCTGCATCAACTGGAAAACCCTCAAGGCAGTATTTTAGGCGAAATGCTGGTACGCATGATTCCGGGGGTGAATACTTTCAAGGACGGCTGGGAGAAAAAAGACGGATTTTTGGGTCTTAATTGGGACGCTTTAATCGCTGACGGAGTCAACGTCTTGAGTTTGGCGGCGATGGTTGCTTCAGGCGGACTAGCCACAGGCGCCGTGATGGGAATGCGGATGGGCGCGCTGGGACTAAGGATGGCGCGAGGAGCCCTGATCGCAGACGCCCTTGTGACAGGGACCTTCGCGGTGAAAGGTAGCTTGGATTTTTACGAGGCCTACCAGAAAGACGATAAAGGTAAAATGGCCCTAAATGCAGCCATGATTTTGATGGGCATCCTAGGCGCACGGGCTAGTTGGAAAGGAGCCACAAGAGCTAATTTAAAAAATATTGAGATTGGCCCAGATGGAGCAAGAATCTCCAAGGGTGTTGCCAACGAAAAAGTTCTTAAAGCCAACGCCGAGTTAAAAGAAGTTGACCGAATCAAAGAAGCCGAAAGACTTTTGGGCAGAAAATTAAACAAGCAAGAGCAAGCTGGATTATTGCGGGCACACGAATATGAGCAGGGGAAAAATGTCATGAAGGGTGTGCGACTGAGAAAAGCAGGATTCACAAAAGAAGAAGCTCAAATTTTGATGGATCAGGGTATTGCTGGAAAATGGGACATAAAAGGAAAGCTCCCATCAGAGCTAAAAAAATATCCACTTGGGACAGAGGTAAATATTCCACGAAGTAATGGCCAAACTACCAAGGCAAAAATAGTAGCTTTTGACAGTGACAGGCGCACGTTCTTGGTGGAGTGGATAGAAAACGGACAAACATACGAAAAAAATATACCATTTCGAAGTTTGAAGTCTGTGAACAAACGACGCCAGATGTATCAAAAACAAAAAATTGAAAAAGTATCATCGAAAAAAGAACTGGTTGCGATTGGCGACCTCCACGGCAGCATTGAGCACTTTTGGGCAAATCTAGAAAGCGGTGGGCTCGTGGATGCTAATCATCGCTGGATCGGTGGTAACCGTAAAGTTGTTTTCCACGGAGATATTTTGGCCGATCGTAACACAGACGGATTCAAGATCCTTTCGGAAATTAATAAGTTCCGTAAACAAGGAGCAGATATATCAATCGTTGCTGGCAATCATGACGACTTCATGCTCTCATTTCTCCTAGGCAGGAACGGCGAAAATGGAACTGGGTTAGCAATTTCGATGCAGGGTAATCAAGGCAAAGGATTACTTGAACTAACAGAATTTTCTGGAAACGGTCGTCGCATGAAAAATTTTGAAAGTGCACTAAACGAGGGACGGCTAAATCGCCGGCAAATTTTACAAGCAATGCGTCAAAGTGAACGTGGCCGCATGTTGCTAGAGGAAATATGCAACATGAAATTATGTGACCAGGTTGGAGACGTATTACACATGCATATTGATCCAACCATGGATACCTTAGAAGCTATCGCTACACATGGAGTTGATGCAATCAACCAAGAGTTTCAGACCGCCCTACGTAAAACATTATTGGATGGACAGCCTTTTAACAACGAACGCTACAATAAGCTTTTCGATATATTTTTAGACACGAAACATAGAAATATATATGAAAATATCTCTAGTATTTCCACTCGCAATGGTAATGCAGATCATTTATTTCCAGCTGAATTGATGGAAAGGATAAGGTTTAGAGGTATCCGAACGATTGTTTTTGGACATTCTAATCTAGGTGAAAATCCAAACCTAACTGCACATGGGATCAATATGCTTGGCATTGACCGAGGCAAATCCGCTTTTGGTGAATCAGTCGCCAAAATGGCCGTTAATGAATAATAACCAAACTCAAAATTAAATTGTGTGGGCTTATCACTCAACTCAAACCACAATTCTGGATAGATAGATCGCCAATAAGGCCACTCCGAATCTTTGCCAAACGCAGACCGAGAGCGGTGAGACCGTTTTTAAGTTTTGCGAAGCGGAAGCTGAATGAGCCGCTCGCAGAGTTCAGGGAAAGCAATCCCCGCTGCCGCGGCTTCTTTCGGAAAAAGCGAATTCGGCGTGAAGCCGGGAAGCGTGTTCGTCTCGAGAATGTAAACCTGCGGCCCGACCAGGATGAAGTCCGTGCGCGAGAGATGGCGCAGCTTTAATTTTCGGTGGGCCTGCTTGGCGAGAGCCTGGACTTTCTTTTCGAGCGCTTTCGGTATGCACGCCGGAACGATCTCCTCGCAAAATTTCGGATCGTATTTGGATTTGTAGTCGAAGAATTGTTTTTTGGGGCAAATCTCGATCGGTGGCAGCGCGAGTAAACGGCCATTCGATTCTTCGAGTATCCCAACGGAAATTTCGATGCCCTCCAACAATTGCTCGACTAGCGCGTCTCCGAACTTCCAAGCTCTCTTCAGCGCCGGCTGAAAATCGACTTGGCAGCGAACGATAGAGGCCCCGAAGCTACTGCCTTCATTCGCCGGCTTCACAAAGACGGGTAATTTGAGTTTCAGTTTCGCTTTAGAGTTTTTCGGGAAGATTTGATCGCGCGCGACCGGCAAATTATTTTTCCGGTAAATCTTTTTTGCAATAATTTTGTCGAAAGAATTGCGCATACCGAGCGATCCAGAACCAACGAAAGGAATCTGGATGGATTCGAGCAATTCCTGCATCTCCCCGTCTTCCCCGCCCCGACCATGCAGCGCTGGAAAAACGACGTCGATCTGTTTTTGTTGTTTGAGGAATTTCGGCAGCTCATTTTTCGGATCAAAAGCTAACACTCGAAAACCGGATTTGCGCAGAGCCCGCACGACCGACGCTCCCGAAATTTTGGAAACCGCCCGCTCGGCGGAAGACCCACCGGACAAGACCGCAACTGTGATTTTCTTCTCCACGGGGTGAATTTTACCTTACGGCGCGGCGGGAACGGGATCGTAGGGTCCAAAAATTTTTGGACCCTACGATCCGCCGCGCCTCCAACCCCTCGGGTTGAGCGACCAACCCCTCGGGTTGAGACCCTACGATCCGCCGCGCAATAAAAAAGTAATCCCCGCCATTGGGAAATTTTTGTCTACCCGAACTGCCAACGAGTGAACGTAAAAAAATCCAGTCCCGCAGGGATATTGGATTTTTTAGCCCCGAAGGGGTCCCTTTGGGATGAATGAGTTGATGCAGTTCGCAAAAATTTTCCACAGGCGGGCGGTTTTTTGCGATACTTTTTTGCCGCCAAAAAAGTATCAGCTTGGCCGCGAAGCGGCCTTAGAAAAACAAACCCTAAAGATTCTTCAAAAGTTCAATCAATGTCTCCGTAAACTCCACCACTTCCCTCACCCGCACCTTCTCATTCGCCCGATGACACTCCGCAAGATCACCGGGCCCGAAAGCCACCGTCGGGATTCCCCGCGAACGCAAGACGCCCCCGAAGGTGAAAGCCGGCATGCCAATTATTTTTGGTTTCGCTCCGGAAACTTTTTTGATCGCGGTTAGCGAAGACTGAACGATGGGTGCATACTCGGAAGTTTCGGAAGGCGGCAGATCAGCCAAGATTTCGAATTTGAATTTCGGCACTTTCCATTTCCGACTTTCGGTAGCTGCTAATTTACGAATCTTCGCCAGTAGCTTTTGCTTAGCTTCATTCGGCGGAAAGCGAATGTCGAGCGTCGCGCTCGCCTCCCCGGGAATCACGTTCGCTGCCGCACCCGCGTGGAAGCTCGTCGGTGTGACCGTCGCCGGAGCGAGCAGTTTGGTACGCTTACTAAATTTCAGTTTGCGGATTTGGCGTAGGAAATCTTTCAGGATGAAGATCGCATTCTTGGATTGCTCGGGCAATGAACCGTGGCCCTGTTTCCCAAAGACCGTAACGCGAAGATGCAGCACGCCCTTTTCAGCGATTTCAATCTCACGGTTACGCCCGCAAGCATCTGGGATGATCGCTCCCGCAAGGCGCCGGAAAAAATTTTTCTGCAGCAGACAATCCATTCCGTAACGATTACCCTGCTCCTCATCCGCTACCGCTGCAAAGATAATTTTATTTTTGAGTTGGCTCTCGAACTTCTTGATAATCTTCGTAGCGACAAGCAAACCCGCTAGCGGCGATTTGTTATCCACCACTCCCCGACCAATCAGATAACCGTTTCGCTCAGTCAAACGAAAAGGTTTCGTCCGCCAGCCCTCACCTGGCGCGACCGTATCAGCGTGAGCCGCGATGAGAATTTCCGGTCCACGACCAAGACTCCAGACCAGATTTGGCCGGGATTTTTGGAGACTAAAATTTTTTGAGCGAATTCCCTGCTTGCGCAAAAATTCCTCACAAACTGCAATAGCCTGAGTCTCACTTTGCGAAGAATCCGCCGCGACCAATTTCGCCAGCGTGGTGATTAATAGTTTTTGTTCGCCAATGGAAAGCCTGTAGACACTCTGCACCAACTAATTCTACCCCACCAGCAACCAGTAACTAGCAACTAGCCACCAGTAACTAGCAATTACCTCCGATTTCGATTTTCCCAGTAGACCAAGAGCGGTGTCGCGGTGAAGATCGAAGAATAAGTACCCACAACCACACCACAGAGTAGCGTGAAGACAAACCATTTGATCGACTCAGCGCCCAGCCAGAAGAGAATCGCCAATACAATGAGCGTCGAAAAGGAAGTGTTGATTGAGCGCGTCAGAGTCTGATTGAGGCTTTTGTCAGCGACCATTGAGAGCGATTCGCTGGCAGTCTGAAACTTCCGATTCTCGCGCATCCGGTCAAAAACGACAATCGTGTCATGAACCGAAAAGCCGAGGATTGTGAGCAAAGCCGTCACGGTTAGAGAATTAATTTCGACTCCGAAGAATTGGCCTAGGATCACGAGCACACCAAGTGTAATCGTAATGTCATGCACCAGCGCAACGATGGCACAAACGCCATACTTAAGGCTTGGTGAGTTCTTGCGAATTTCGAGGACCATAAAAACCAAGAAAAGCGCGACAATCGCTAGGAAGAGCATCCAGCGCGTGAAATCATCTTCAACCATGGTTTCAGCAATGATCGTCCCAAACCCCAAGATCGAACCGATGCTGACATATTTCGTCAGCGAATCACGACGGGTATTGCGAAAAACAGCTGCCAGATACATCACAATCGCGATCGAAGCGTAGATGATCGCCCGCACCGCCCGCTCCCGCAAGCTCTTGCCCAGTGTCGGTCCGGTCGTCGTGAAACGCAGCGTCTCGAAGCTACCCAAACTTTTGCCGAGCGTGGAATCCAGCTGTGTACGTTCATCCTCCTCGAGGTAGCGCACTCGGATCAAGAAAGCCCCTGAGTCAGCCGGAGTGATGATCGGCTCACCGAGATCAAGCTCAGATGTGCTTAGAGTCTCTGCAATCTGCTCAGGCGTGACAGTTTGCTGAAACTGCAACTCCAGCAAGCTGCCTCCGGTGAAATCAATCCCGAAATTCAGCCCAAAGATAGCGAAGACTGCGAGAGAAAGCCCGACTGCGATACTGGACAGCGTGAACCAAATCTTGGAATGGCGGATGAAAGCAAACATTTTGAAAAATTAAATTATTTTTTAGTTCCGTAGAGGCGCGGGCTGCGAGCGAAGCTAACCAACACGCGCAGAAAATTACGGGAAACCGTAATCGCCGTGAACATCGAGATCAGGATACCGATGCCGAGCGTGAGGCCGAAACCTTTGATCACCGAGTCACCAAAGCCCCAGAGAATCGCACAGGTAATGAGACTAGAGACATTTGAGTCACGAATTGAGTTCCAGGCTCGCGCGAAACCGTCTTCGACCGAACGCGACAGGCTTTTGCCAAGCTTCAGTTCTTCCTTCATTCTCTCAAAGATCAGAATGTTCGCATCAACGGCCATACCGATCGAGAGGATCACACCGGCGACGCCAGCAAGTGTCAATACGACCCCGAAAAGTTGCAAGACAAAAACCAACACTGCTCCGTAAATCGCTAGAGCCATAGCCGCGATGAGTCCCGGTAAACGGTAAAACAGAATCACAAAGAGCGCGACAGCCAAAAGCCCAAGGATCCCAGCTTCCAGCGATGTTCGTAAAGCAGACTCACCCAGCGTTGCTCCGACGGTATATTCTCCGGATAATTTAACCGGGGCCGGAATCGCGCCAGTATTGAGATTCTGAGCTAACTCGTTCGCTTCTTCGTAACTCGCTAGCCCCGAAATCACGGCTTGGCCGTTTAGGATTTCGGACTGGACTGTCGGCGCGTAAGCTGGATCGAATTCGTTGATTATTCCGTCTCCATTCGTATCAATGATTGGTAGGCCGTCGAGGAAAATCGCAATCGGTTTACCAAGGTTACGCTTCGTAATTTCAGCGAAAAGGTCAACACCGGCTTTGTCAGTCTCGGCGATCTCCTCGCCTTCAGTAACTTCAGGTTCAGGAGCTGGCACCTCTTCTGTGCCGGAATTTTGGACAATTCCGTAAATCGCGCCAGCCAATAAAATCGCAGAAATAAGTCCAATTACCTTGTCGCGGCGCAAATTATGACTGCGTCCTTCCGACATAAAGACACCAACTAATGAGCTGAAAAGCGCAATCCCGCTTGTAATCGCAACCAAATACCAGACGAGAATCCACCAGTTGACCGAGCTGTCTGCTACCGCCGTTTGGGTGAAGTAAATATTCACAATCGGCCGGAAACTCGTCGGGTCCGATCCGACATCAGCCCGACGGAAATGTTGGCCAGTAAGTCCAGTCGCCTTCCAGCCATCCGGCGCAGTTGAGAAAAAGGCCCGGGCGAATTTCACGCGTGGCTCATTGGTAGTCGTCGAAGTTTCGTCTTTCTTATCCTCGTATTTGATTACATGGAAACCGAAATCGGACTCGGCTACCTCAGGCAGGATTCCAAAATCCTCGGCAGCAAACACCGGCTCAGAAAATTCCGGAACCATTTTTTCGTAAGTGAAAAATCCAAGTTCTCCGGAATTCTGTGAAACCGATTGATCGTCAGAATAAGTTTCAGCCAATTCTATGAAATCCTCTCCGGACTCGGCCCGTTCTAGTATCTGATTCGCGAAATCTTCGGCTTCTGATTTCGTACGAGTGGTTGTATCTGTTGCAGCCGCAGAACCTTCGTAGGCGATCAGAATGTGGCTGGCGGAACGTTCTGCTTCTGTCGTTTCGACTCTCTCGACAGAGTCCTCCCGGGCCAGTAATTTCGCAACGTAGAAACCCTGCTTCTGTTTCACGCTCCCGTCCGAATCTAGGAAGTACTCTCCGGCCGGTTCAATTAAGTCCGGGTAAACAGTTCCAACTTCAATTTCCGCCGCGTCTTTGAACCCGTCGGTTAAATCACTCACCCACTTCCAACCCTCCTCGACAGTCTCACCTTCGATTACGACATCCTCATCTTGGCTAAATGTGATGACTGAGCCGTTGCGAAAATCATCGTCAAAAATCTGCTCGAAATTATCCGGGTCGGCACTGGCTTGAGCCAAGAAATCTTCCGCTTTAGCTTGTCTTTCTGCGGCGACATTCGGATCGATTTCAGTATTCTTTTCTTTGAATTCTAGTTGGATAGTCTTACCGACGATTGCCTTAGCCTCCTCGATATCGCGAATGCCCGCCAGCTCAACCACGATGTGATATTCGTCACCGACCCTAGATTCGAAAATATTCGGTTCCGTTACTCCGAGACCGTTCACACGGCGCTCAATAACTTCCTTCACGCCAGCAACGATATTCGGAATATCGGCCGTCTGGATTCCCTTCGTCACCACACGGTAATCCAAGTGAGCTCCACCCTGCAGGTCTAACCCGAGATTAACTTTCGAATCGGACAGCTCGGCACCGACCAGCGGAACCTTTTCGAAAAAGGTTTTTTGAGCCGGAGGCAGGTCTACGAGAGCGATGAAGCCGACCACCGCTAGGATCAGGAGTAATTTCAGCCAACTGTTTTTAAACATTGGAAAAGTTTTAATTTTGGCGAGTTTAGCGAGCGGCGGGATTTTTGTGAAGGCAAGGCGAAAATACGTGTTCAGATTAGCGGTTTTTCTTGAAAAATAAGCCATTTTTTGGTAAAATGGTAGGAAGTCAAAATAAAAACAAATTGAGTATTTTTATCTTCGTTTCCGCGCTAATCAACGGCATAGCGGCGCTAGTCGCTGGTGGGTCAGTTTATTTCCAAAAAAAGCGCAATTTAGTCCACCAAACTTTTGCGGTTTTCTGCTTTGCAATCGCCTTTTGGGCTTTCGGTAGCTTTTGGCCACTCTTCGGAAACGATCTTGGTCTTTCGTTACTTTCTTTCCGTATACTGCACGTTGGAGCCTTTTTCTTGGCAATCGCAAATTTCCACTTCGTCAGTGCGATCCTTGGCGTAGCTGAAAAACAAAAGCTTTGGATTCGGCTCGGCTATACGATTTCGATCATATTGTTGCCTTTGATCGGAACTAAATTTTTTATAAGCGGTGTCGCTCCGAATGCTAATTTCGCCCTCTGGCTTGAGCCGGGAATCTTGTATCACATCTGGATTGCAGTCTGGCTGGCTTACTTTGCGAGCGCTTTTCATCTGATCGGGATCGCCTACAAAAAAAGCGAGGGGTTAAAAAAACAGCAAATCAAATATATCTATCTCGGCGAAGTCGTCAGTTTCGCGGCTCTCGTGATGAATTTCCTGCCGACTTACGGGCTCGCAGTGCCGATTTATTTCAACATTCTGATCGCCGGACAGCTCGCCGCCTTCGCTTACACTATCTTGCGCTTCCGGCACCTTGATATGCAGCTGAGCGTACTCAGCATAATTCAGAAAATCGTCGCTCTGGTTGTCTCGCTCGGACTGGGACTAGGAATTTCCTACGTCGTCTTTTTCCGCCAAGAGCAGTTGCCAGTGCTGCTACTTTTCCCGATTGTTTCACTCGCAACCTACTTTGCACTTTCTGGATTTTTCGGTTCGCGGACTTTTTATCGTTTCGTCGGGCTCCGCCATATCGACGACTTCACTAGAGCCGTCAACCGCTTTTACGAAAAGAAACTTTTTTATTCCAAACTTTCTGAACTAAAAAATTCAATCCACGCTATTTTTGTAAAAAATTTAGGAATCAGTTCCTCCGAACTTGTGATTTTAGATAATTCCAACGAAAAAACTTTCATACCTTTAGTCGATTACTTTAAAAAATTCCGCACAGAAGAACTGCTACTCGCCGAGTTCTTCCCAGAAAAGGAATCCGCGGATTTCGATGTGATCCTAAAAATGGGTACTGTCTGTTTCCCGCTTTACGGCGAACATAGCCAGCTCGTTGGATTTTTCTTCCTCGGGAGTAAACCTAAACAAAGTAACTATACTAAAAAAGAATTACAGGTCCTGCGTGCTGCAGCAACCCATATCTCACTTTCGCTCAAAATCCTGAATTACAACGCCGACCTGCACAAAGAAGTTGAACGCAAAACTAAACAGTTGAAAATTTCCTTCCAAAAACTCAAAAAGGCAGACGAAGAAAAAGATCGCTTTTTCTCCATGACCTCGCATGATCTGCGCACGCCGCTGACAATTATCAAGGGTTACGACGATTTCCTGCTTTCCGGAAAATTTGGCAAGGTTAATGTCAAACAAAAAGAATTCCTCGAACGCATCGCCGCCTCCACCGAAAATATGCTTTGGCTAGTTAACTCGATTTTGGATATCAGTAAGCTGGAGGCCGGAAGAATGGAATTTAATTTCGCAGAAACCGACTGGCGGAAATTAGTCAGCGAGGTTGTCAGCGATTTTCGAATCAAGTGCGCCGAAAAATCGATCAAACTAAAGGAAGAGTACGCTAAAAATCTGCCTGCACAGATTACGACTGATGGCGAGAAGCTAAAGCGCGTTTTACTAAATCTACTGATGAACGCTTTCAAATTCACTCCGGACAAGGGCCAAATCACCTTGACTGTTCAACTAAGTGAAAAACCGAGTTTTCTGCAATTCACGGTTGCTGATACCGGCATTGGCATCCCAAAAAAATCGCTAGATTTGATTTTCGAAGAATTCAAGCAAGTCGATAATCCTCAGCAAAAAGGCGGTACCGGCCTCGGGCTGCCAATCGTCAAAAAGATTGTCGAACGTTTTGGCGGAAAGATCCATGTTGAGAGTGAAGTGCAGCGTGGATCGAAGTTTATTTTCAACGTCCCTTTCCAAAGCAAATAAATGCACGCACCTGACATATTTACCGGGATCAATGGAGCGCTCGCTATCGCAGTCGGGGCTTATGCGATTTGGAAATTCCCGAAAAACGTCGTCAATCGAACATTTGGTCTTTTAGCCTTTGCTACGGCAGCTTTGGTTATGACGAGATTTTTACCATTCAGCTTAGAGCTTATCAATCTGGCAACTCTGGGAATACTGGCTTTGGTTGCCACGTTAAATTTTCACTTTATAAAAAATCTGATCGGCGTAAACAGTGAGCGCCGTTTTTTGCTACCGACAATTTACGCGACTAATTTATTTTTATTCGGCCTGCTGGCAGCAGATCAGCTCAACCTACTCAAAGTCTTGCTCGTCGAGCATATTTGGTTTGCCGGATTTTTTACAGTTTTGGCCCTACCAATTTTCTTGCTAATAAAATCAATCAATATTATTTCGGGTATTAAAAAGTACCAACTTCGGTTTATTCTTTTCGAATACTGCTTGGCCCTCGTGATCGCAACTAGCGGCGTAGTTCTAAATTGGAGTTTTGATAATTCACTAATCCAAAACATAGCCACGACCCCACACCTCTTGAGTGGCGTGCACCTGTTCTTAGTTTTTTATTTATTTGTAGAGTGGAAATTTTTGAAACTAAAAATCATCGCCCCAAAAATCCTGAAACGCGCTGTTGCGCTAGCAATCGCTATACCAAGCTCGGGATTCGTCAGCTTGATCGATTTCGGACATGCCGAAATCTATAAACACTTGGTCATCATAACTACGGCGGTATTGTTCTACACGCTTGCACTTCGCTTCTTTGAGAAACACGACTGGTTCACGACTGTCAGCCTAAATAACTTCAAAAAAGTAGTCGAAGAGTTCAAGAATCAGAATATTTTTTACGCTTCAATCGAGGAACTTGAGGAAAACATTCGCCAAAATTTCTCACGCCGAATCGGCATTGAAGAAGCCCGTGTGACTGTCCTCGACCTCGATGGTGGTGAAGCGAAATATCCAGAACTGGAAAAATATTTTTCCAAAAAATCTTCCTATCTAGTAACAGCCGAAGAGCAGTACCTCGCTAAAAATAAACATATTAATTGTCCCTATTTGGAGGAATTGGAAAGCCTGGGTGATGTTTGTTTTCCACTCTTCCAAAATACCAACGAGCTAATCGGCTTCTTTGCAATTCGCCGTACTCGGGACGATATCTATATCAAAGAAGAACTAAAGCTGCTGGAAGGTGGTGTTCATTACATCGCCCTCTCCCTGATGGCAATCCTCTATACTGAAAAACTGCGGCAACAGGCGACTAAGTTGCGTGAGGATTATGAAAAATTAAAAACCCTCGACGACGCTAAAGACGCCTTCATCGCAAATGTCTCCCACGAACTCAGGACTCCAGCAACCGCCATCAAAGGCTATGCCGAGATGTTGACGACCCCGAACTTCGGCAAGCTAAACGATAAACAAAAAGATTTCACCAAGCGCATTGAAAAAAACACCAACTGGCTGCTCGCCCTGCTGACAGATATTTTAGAAATCACCAAACTCGAGAATGGCCAGATCAGTTTCAACTTCAAGAAAGTCAGAATCCACGATCTGCTCACCGAACTAGCCGAAAAGTGGCAAAGTGCCTGCAAACAAAAAAAACTAGGCTTCAGCTTTGATTTCCTCGCTACTGCGGAAACCGAAGTCGAGACCGACCCAGAAAAACTGCGTGAGATTATTGGACGCTTGTTGGGTAACGCCCATAAGTTTACCGAAAATGGTGGCGTCAAATTACTAGCACGAACGCGGGACGGATTTTTGGAGCTTGAAGTCGAGGATACCGGCATTGGTATCCCACCGGAAAAGACCGAACGCATTTGGGACAAATTCTCCCAATCTGCAGACTTCCTAGGCAAAGGCGACGAGAGTAGCGGTCTCGGTCTTGCAATAGTGAAAAAACTCGTGGAAAATCTAAACGGAAGTATTTCCGTGCACAGCGAGCTTGCCAAAGGTTCAGTTTTCAAGCTTTTAATCCCCCTCCAAAATGCATGAAGAACAAATAAAAGTCCTAATCATCGAGGATAACGCCGACTTGAGTGAAATGTTTAAGACGGCTTTTGAAGCGAAGGGTTATGAAGCCCAGATCAGCTTAAACGGTATGGATGGGATCACGAAAGCCGCTGAGTGGAAACCAGACGTGATTTTGCTTGATATCATGATGCCGCAGATGAATGGCTACGAAGTCCTCAGCGCCCTCAAAAACAACACTTCCCTACCCACTAAGGTCGTCGTCAGTTCGAATCTTGAACAAGAGAAAGACGAGCAGAAAGCCATGCAAATGGGCGCAGACCTCTACCTCAAAAAATCTGAGCAAACGCCTTTCGAGACTGTCGAAAAAGTCGCTGAGCTCATGGGTGGCAGCAAGCCGGCAGAACAGGCCGAGGAATAGTTATCCGCGGCGGGAAAGTTGGCGATCAAGGCTTTCGTTGTTTCCGCTGCCCGAACGTCCGTAGTCGTCGTCTAATTTAATGACGTCGTCGAGTTCGGAGGTCGAGACTTCGAAGATTTTGGAAAGCGGCGCCAAACCTTCAATTCTGTGAATCATCTTGGGCGGGATATGAAAGCTATCTCCCGGTTTGAGAATTTTAGTACGCAGTTTTTTAGCGTCAGCCCCGAAAGTCAGCCGGATCCTACCCGAGAAAAGAAACTGGGTTTCTTCTTTACGCTCGTGGAATTGCAGCGAAAGCCGTGCACCTTTCCTAACTTCGAGGATCTTACCAGCATAGCCCTTAGCAGCTGCGAACCAGATCTCACGACCCCACGGTTTCGGTTTAATTTTTGGCTTCACGCCTGAATTTTAGCTAAAATCACGCGGCAATTTAACCTAATTTTTTGTGAAAGACGAAAATCAGATTCCACTCGATGATTCCGATCTGAATGAAGATCCTCAAAGTAATCCTCCTCAGGAAGGCTCACCAAGCGCTAATGACTTTGAGGAAAAGTATTTACGTGCGCTAGCCGAGCTAGAAAACTTCCGCAAACAGGTTGAACGTGACAAAACTGACTTGGCTAAATTCGCTAACGAGAATTGTTTAAGCGCCCTTCTGCCAGTCCTAGATAATTTCAAGCGTGCCGCTGCCCACCTGCCTGAAGGACTAAAAAAGAACGAGTGGGCTAGCGGAGTTTCGTCGATCGAAAAACAGTTTGAAGCCACCTTGACCGATCTAGGCTTACGCCGGATCGAAGCCAAGACCGGAGACCCGGTCGACGTGAATCGTCATGAAGCTATCGCTACCGGAGCTGGCGAGAGTGGCATAATCCTAGAAGTCATTGAAGATGGTTATGAGCTAAATGGAAAAGTCCTGCGCGCTGCGAAAGTTCGCGTAGGCGAATAAGCTTTTGCAAATGCTGGAATTCGATTGGCCGACAACGGGAAATGAAAATCGACTCGCTGAACTAGAGCGCGATATTAAAAGCGGTCAAATCGCCCACGCTTATCTTTTCGCTGGACCAGCTGAAGTTGGCAAGCTAACCGCCGCCAAACATTTCGCTAAGCTGCTGATCTGCCCAAACCAAGCCTGTGGCGAATGTTCGGACTGCAAATTGATCCGCGGCAACACCCATCCGAACCTGACTATCGTCGATGAGTTGTGGATTGAGGGTATCAATGAAGATCTAGCAACTCTCGCCAAAAAATCTAACTTCAATCAATCCCACCGTACCAAAAACCCAAAGGCCAAAACTGATACTATTCGGATTGATGACCTCCGAGAAATTCTCAGCCGCCTCAACCACTCTAGTGCTGACTGGAAAATCTTCATTGTCCACGACATCGAACGCCTGAATCGTGAAGCAGCAAATTTCTTTCTCAAAACGCTAGAGGAGCCACCACCACGCACAACCTTCATTCTGACTACAAATAACCTGCCACTGCTCCTGCCAACCCTAGTTTCGCGCTGTCGAGTTTTGAATTTCGGCAATGTCAGCCCTAGCGCGATCGAAAAAATGTTGGTGAAAAAATTTCCCGACCTGAGTGATTCGGATCGCACTCGCGTAGTTAACTTCGCTATGGGTAAACCGATCAGAGCACAAAAGCTCGCCGCCGATCCGACCGTCTTCCGAGAATTTAAAGAATACTTCGAGAAACTCAAAAATCTGCTCGAGAAACCAAATACCGCCGAAAAACTAGCCTTCGCTGAACGCGTCAGTGCCGACGGATTAGAAACTCAGAAATTTTTAGAAGCCTTCGCCTACTTCTTGCGTAGCTTCCTGCTTACCCGTGCCAAAAATCCGGTAGCCAATTCGCGCTACTCGCCCCAAAAAATTGTAGAATTAATTCGTCGGCTCGATGTGACCCGCCAAATGGTCGCCAAAAACGTCAATGCGCGTTTGGCCGTCGAAGATCTCTTACTCCAAATCTGATGAATCTAGGCATTAAAAATATTTACGACGACACAGTTTTTGTCTCCAGCGCAGACAGCGACCTAGAGCTGGCTATCGGAGACAAGGTCATTTTCGAACAGAAGGATCGCGGCAAGAATCTCGGTGAGATAGTCTTTGTCGATCGTAAGAAACTAGCCGCCGATGAGATTCTTCTAGACGGGAAAATCCTGCGCCGAGCAAACAAAAAAGACCTTGAGAAGGCTGAAGGACACTTAGCCGAAGCTACTGGTGATCTCGAAAAAGCACGAGCCAAGGTCGAGGAGCTAGAGCTGCCTATGCAGATCGTCGAAGCTCGCTTGGATTTCGAAGGCGCCGAACTAAATTTTTTCTTCACAGCCGCAGAACGGATCGACTTCAAAGAAATCGTGCCTAAACTGGCCGGGGTAGTCCAGAAAAGAATTCATCTGACTCAGCTCGGTATGCGTGACCGCGCCAAAGCTTGTGGGGGTTTCGGTATTTGCGGGAGAGAACAGTGCTGCAGCAGCGGCGTGCTACCCAAATTCCGGAGCGTCACTATGGAAATGGTCAAATCCCAAGAACTGGCCATGAAAGGCTCGGACAAACTCTCCGGACCTTGTGGTAAGCTGCTCTGCTGTTTGGCTTATGAGCTTGAAGAATACGAACGTGCCCGTAAAAGCCTACCCAACTGGGGAGCGCGCGTAAAAACTGAAAAAGGTGAAGGCAAGGTCATCGCACTAGATATCCTGAATCAAAACGTCAAAGTTTATCTCGAAAAGGGCGGCGCCCAAGTCTTCTCCGCCAATGATGTAAAAACTGTAAAATCCGATAAATGATCCAACCTTATCTAATTCTCGTTGCTGGTGGCGGAATTGCTGGGGTGCTGTTACGCCGCAAAAAACTAAACGTTGTAGCCAAGCAGTTCCAGCGCAAATTCGAGCGCGAGCAGCAAAAACTCAACACCACTTCCCGCTCGGAGAATCTCCTGCGTTCACGGATTTCACTAGAAGAAAAATCACGCAAAATTCAAGAGAGCCTAGGCCAAATTACGGTATTGCTCAGAAAAGCTGAAACCCATTTCGCCCGGGCTGAGTGGCGCGAAGCTGAGAAGATCCTGATCCAGATCATTGCCCTAGATGAACACAACCCCAAGGCCAACCTCTTCCTCGGCCTGACCTACTTGCACCGCGAAGAATGGAAAAAGGCCGAACTGATTTTCCAGAAGCTGACTGAGTTGGAGCCCAAAGAGGCCCGCCACTTCGGCAATCTCGGTCTAGCGTTCTACCATCAGAAAAAATACCCACTAGCCCGTGAAGCTTACGAAAACGCAATCCGGCTTGATGCCACCAAACCGGCTCGCTGGCTTTCGCTTGGCCAGATTTATCTGAAGCTGAAAGACTACGAAGCAGCCGAAAATGCTTTCAAGAACGCAGTAAAGCGCGACCACCGCAACCTCGAATATCTTTTTGCTTTAGCTGAATCCTATGAGTTCGCGAAAAACCTCAAGGCTGCTGTCAAAACCTACGAACGGATTCTAGAACTCTCGCCTTACAACGAGGATGTCAAGGCTCGGTTGAAAGAATTAGAGCCAAAACTTAGCTAATTGCTGTAATTCTTTGGCCGGTATTGCAAAGCCTCAGCGACGTGTTTGCTTTGGATTTTTTCTGAGCTTCCTAGGTCAGCGATTGTCCGCGCTAATTTTAGAATACGGTAGTAGGCCCTCGCGGAAAGCTGAAAGTGAGAAACTGCCTGCTCCAACAATTTTTTAGTCGTGTCATCAACCTCGCAAAATCTTTTCGTTTGTTCACTGGACATTTCAGCGTTGGCATGAATTTTTAATTTATCAAACCGCTGCAGCTGAATTTCCCGGGCGGCTTGGACTTTGGCGCGAATCGATTCACTAGATTCGCTGCCCTCACTTAGGGAATCTAATTTTTCAAACTTCACGCGCGGAACATCAACGTGCAGATCAATCCGATCAAGTAGCGGTCCGGAGAGTTTTTTCTGATAGCGTTCAACCTCGCGCGGTGAACATCGGCAGGCCCGCTCGGAGTCCGTCGCGAAACCGCAAGGGCAAGGATTCATAGCCGCGATCAGAGTGAAGCGTGCCGGAAATTCGACTTTGCCAGCAGCCCGCGAAATCGCAATCCGGCCGTCCTCCAGCGGCTGCCGCAAAGCTTCCAGAACCTGGCTCGGAAACTCGGCAATTTCGTCCAGGAAAAGCACTCCTTTGTGAGCCAGCGATATCTCTCCTGGACCAACACTGCGCCCGCCACCGACAATCGAGACAGCCGAAGCTGTATGGTGGACTGAGCGAAAAGGGCGCATTGCGATCAAAGGTTGCTTGGCTGGGATCAAGCCAGCCACAGAATAAATCTTGGAAACTTCCAAAATCTCAGCGAC
>JAIPIJ010000012.1 GCA_021734705.1 Candidatus Peribacteraceae bacterium | reverse complement strand
GCCACTTGGCGTGTTCAGCCTCCTGAGTCGCAGTCTCTTCGAAAATTGCCGCAATCTGCTCGTAGCCTTCTTTTTTAGCGATTCTGGAATAAATCGTGTAACGGTTGCGAGCCTGACTTTCTCCGACGAAAGCCGCCGCAAGGTTTTGAATAGTCTTTTTCATTTTTTTGGTAATTAAAAAATAGAAGCAGATTTGAGTTTAACTGCTGCTTGGAAATTTGGGAAATCTGGGGTGACCGATGGGTTTTGAACCCACGACCTCCAGGACCACAACCTGGCGCTCTAACCAACTGAGCTACGGTCACCGTGATACAGTCTTTATTTTAAGTAGATTATTTTTAGGAAGCCTACTTCCCGACCGAAGGTCGAACCAGCTGCCTGTCCTCCGAAGCCCCGAACGAAGTCGAGGGGCGAAGGGGGAAGCTACAGCCACCATTTACGAAAAGCAGTGCGGCGATTTTAGCGAAGAATTACTCGCAACTCCACACAATCACCGCGTTTGATTCGTAATCAGCCGGGATTGGGAAACTGCGCATATCAGGGCAATGCTGCAGGAAAAAATCATCCGGCAGAACGTCCTGAATGCCGATGGTCGCGAGAGTCTGCGGATTGATATAGACCTTCGTAATCACAACCGGGACATGTGCAGCTAGCAGTTCCTGCGCGCGCTCCTGCGTATCAATCACACCTAGATCAATGAATTTCGAATTTGTATCGACATAGTTGCGGAAAATCGGGCGGTCAGCGAGCAGTGCCACAAGCGGCGTGATGCTGAAACTACCGTAGATCGATTCGTCGGCAAAACTTTTTGCCCGCACATCAGCAACGATATCGTCTAGGTTTGTGATTTGAGCTATGGCAATCTGGCTGCCGAAATAATTTTTGAGCAGAAAAATCGAATTAACCGCCAGAAGCACTAAAACAACTGCCAAGATTTTCGAACTGGCAACTTTACGCAATTCCCCGCTCAAAACAAATGCCAAGCTGATCACAAGCAGAGCTAGGAAAATCTTGAAATAGAGGTAGTAAATATCTTTGAAAATCAGATAGAAAACGGCGAACGTCCCGGCAGCAATCAAGGGCACGGCAAATCTTTTGAAGTTTTTTGCCAAACAGAGCGGCAAAGCTAGAGCCAGCAGCAGCCAAAAATCACGCAGGGCAAAAAAACTCCACAGGCGCAATTTTGGAATACCGACACCTTTTTGCAAGTGGTTGAAAAAAATGAAATTCAGATATTCGCGTCCAACCACCGCGAGGAAAACCAGATTCGGAATACCGAAGCTAATGAAGATGCCGCCAAAAAACTTAGCTAAATTTCTCGGTTCGCGGATAATCAGCAGGGGTAGAAAAACCGCGGGCAAGATTCCATAAAGTTTCGTCAGTCCGGCCAGACCGAAGAAAATTCCACTCCAGAAAAATTCTCGGTTTTCGAAAAAAAGTATGCCCGCTAACGCGAGCGTCGTGAGTGGGTGCGCTTCAGAAAAATAATCCGCGGTCGCAAAATTAAGGAAAGAAAAAAGGTAAGCACCAACTGCGAGGAAAACGAATCCGCCAATTTTTTTGCGCAGTAGAACAAAAATCAGAATCGCATCAGCGATTGAAAAAAGATGTGGCAGAACTTCAGCGAAGGCCAGCTGGAAACCAAAAAGTGAATGTAAAAGACCCATGAAATATGGAATCAGGGGCGGTGAAGAATAATAAAAATCAATGTAGGGTGTTGCCCCCTCGGAAATCAACTTACCGAAATAAAAGTAAATCCAACCGTCGGCAAAACGCGGCGCCAATGTTGGAATTTTTAATGCGACAAAAATAGCAAGTAGAAGCGCGAGTAACCACCACTCACTTTTGCCGCTGAGGAACTTTGGCAATTTCATCGCCAGAAATTTTAGCACCCTATCATTAAGATGCGTGGCGAACGAAGTGAGCCGCGCAATCCCCCGCCATTCGCCCGAGATCGGTCGCACCCCAAAGGTAACCCCTCGGGTTGAGCAACGGCGATAGGCGGGAGATTTTTTGCTGAAAGTCCTCCGTAGCGAAGCGAAGGGGGATGCTACTTTTTTGCCGCCAAAAAAGTAGCTGCTCTAGGCAATGTCTGTTGTGTTTAGAGAGTTGAAAGTAATAAAGCTATTTTACAATGCCGCACCCATCGATCTGTAAACCCTCACTCTTAAGCTTCGCAATCTTTTTAGCCGTGCCAAATGCAAATCCGCCCACTTTGCCATCAGAACGAATAACCCGATGGCAAAAAACTTTCGGATCGCGGTTTTTGTTGAGAATGTTTCCCACAGCACGTGCTCCTTTCGAATTGCCAGCCAGCTTGGCAACCTCCTGGTAAGTCAAAACTTTCCCGTGCGGAATTTGGGAAACAACTACTCGAACTTTCTCAGTAAAAGATTGCAATTTAGTCATAAATTTCACGACGATGCGCAATGCGCAGAATCAATAAAATTACAATCTCGCCCGAACGACGACGAGAAACTACAATGCGATAATCACCTACTCGAAAACGAAACCTCTTTGTCGAACCGGTTAATTTTTTTGCAAAAATAAATGGGTCTGATTGCTTACCCCAAAAAATCAATTTCTCAAAAATTCTCCTGCGCACCGATTGATTAAGCTTAGCGAACTCCTTATCGGCAGTACGCGAAAAATGAAAAACGGATTTCATCCAAGCTTATATTTCTTTTTCATAGCTGAAAGCGAAATACCTCCATTTTTTTCGTAATCTTTTTCGATTGCGTCAAGTTCGGCAAAAAAACTCTCTCTCGTCTGGAGTGGCTTCAGCATAATCTTATCTCCACACAAAGTAACCTCTACCGCTTGTGCACCAAATTTTTCACGTACTTTTTTGGGAAGCGTGATCTGCCCACGGGATGAAATAACTGCTGTCTGCATTACTGCAATACTGAATTACTGTAAATATTTTAACACAAACAAACTCAAATGATCAAGCAAAATTAGCATTCCAAATCCAACACCGCACCACGGTCAGCCGAGGTCGCGAATTTCTGATAGCGCCCCAGCCAACCTTTCGTAATCTTCGGCTTAAAAGTCTTCAACTTCTTGAGGCGCTTCTTAATCTCAGCTGCCGGAACTTTAAGTTGCAGTTTGCCTTTCGGAATATCAATAGCGATCTTGTCACCGTTTTGGACTGCTGCAATCACACCACCTGCCGCGGCTTCAGGAGAGATGTGCCCGATACAGGCTCCCCGCGTACCGCCACTAAAACGTCCATCCGTCAGCAGCGCAACTTTATCACCAAGGCCCATACCCATAATGGCTGCTGTCGGCGAAAGCATCTCGACCATACCCGGCCCACCCCGTGGACCTTCATAACGAATCACGACCACGTCACCGGGCTTAATTTTCCTAGCGAGAATGGCTTTGAGTGAAGCTTCTTGTGAATCGAAAACCTTCGCTGTGCCAACGAAGCGCAGCATCTTCGGATCGACTCCCCCGGACTTCACGATCGAACCCTTGGGCGCTAAGTTGCCGAAGAGAACTTTGAGAGCTCCCTCTGGAGAAATCGGCTGCCTGAGCGGATGAATAATTTTTTGATCACGAATTTTTGCGCCTTTAATTTGCGATCGCAAAGTTCCAGCAACGGTTTTCGCGTTCAAATCCAGCACGCCTTTTTTCTTCGCCAGCTCGGTCAGAACTGCTGAGATTCCACCAGCGCGGTCCAAATCTTCGATGTGAACAGTCGGATCACTCGGAGAGATTTTCGAAAGATACGGAGTCTTTTTGGCGATCGAGTTAATGCGCTCTAGCGGGTAGGAAATTCCGCCCTCTGCTGCAATCGCCGGCAGATGCAAAGTCGTATTGGTGGAGCCACCTAGCGCGACGTCAACCGCAAAGGCGTTGTCGAATGATTTTTTGGTCACGATGGTGCGCGGCCGCAAATCTCTTTTGACCAGCTCGACAATCTTTGGACCGACCGCACGGTAAAGTTTTTCGCGGCGCGGATCAACTGCGAGGATCGTCCCGTTACCAGGCAGAGCCAAACCCAAAACCTCAGCTAGACAGTTCATCGTGTTGGCGGTGAACATCCCTGCGCAACTCCCCGCTGTCGGACAAGCTTTATCCTCCAAATTATCTAACTCTTTTTTAGAAATCTTTTTCTGCTCGTAAGCTCCGACTCCTTCGAAAACTGAAATCAAATCACAGCTTTTGGAGCCGCACTTACCCGCCGCCATCGGACCGCCAGAGACATAAATCGCGGGAAGATTTAAGCGCATAGCCGCCATCAACATCCCCGGCACAGTTTTGTCACAGTTGCCAATCATGACCAAACCGTCCAGTAAGTGCGCCTCAGCCATCGTCTCGACCGAATCGGCAATCAGCTCGCGCGAAGGCAAAGAGTAATGCATGCCTTTGTGCCCCATCGCGATACCGTCACAAACCGCGATCGTATTAAATTCGAAAGCGATTGCGCCCGCTTTTTCGACTGCCGCTTTAATAATCCGACCAACTTTCTGCAAATGGACGTGTCCGGGCACAGTCTCGGTGAAAGAATTAGCAATACCAATAAAAGGTTTGCTCAAAGCAGTTTTATTAACACCGCAACGACGCAACAAAGCCCGGTGCCCAGCAGTCTCGACTGCTTTTTTGAGATAATCTGAGCGCATCAAAAAATAGTTAAATCACAAGGATTTTACCATTCGAATTTCCGCGAAACTAATCGCGAATCAAGAGCTCCTCTTCCGGCCGCACGGTGGTATCTTTTTTAAGTTCCCCAGTCGGATCGTACTTATCTAGATTCTTGGCACCAATCTTTTTAATGACTTTTTCGACGGCTTTGCCGATCGGGATGACTTCCTGCACTCCGGATTTCATATCACGTAGGATGATTTTGCCTTCGCGGACTTCGACTTCGCCGAGGATCAAAGCGTACTTCACACCAAATTTATCAGCCTTGCCGAGCTGGTCTTTCATCGAAGATTTACCAAGAGCTCCTAGGGCATGCACACCTTCTTCACGCAGTTCAGTCAAAATCTGCAATGCGAATTTCTTGGCTTCGAAACCCAACTGGGCCACGAAAACATCGATCTTGTCCTTGTCTGGAGCCAGCATGCGCTCTACTTTCATCAACTCAATCAAACGCTCAACTCCCCCAGCATAACCACAGGCAGCCGTCGGGCTACCGCCAAGCTGCTCGACTAGGTCGTCATAACGTCCACCACCACCAACTGAGTTTTGGGCACCCTCTTCCTCGGTCCAGAACTCAAAAACCGTTCGGGAATAGTAATCAAGACCGCGGACGAGTTGCGGATTTTCGGTATATTTAATATCGATCGCGTCGAGCAGTTCTAGGACTTTTTTGTGGTGATCTTTGCACTCTTCACAAATCACATTCTCAAATTTCGGGGCGTTCTCCGCGAGAATCTGGCAGTCCTCTTTTTTGCAATCCAAAATACGAAGCGGGTTCTCGTCGAGCCGCTTGACGCAGTTAGCACAGAGACTGCGCTCTTTGCCGATAAAATAGTCACGCAACTGGCTAACAAATTTTTCACGGCACTTTGGACAGCCAATCGTATTGATTTGCAGTTTTAATTTATTGGCAATCCCGAGGTCCTCGTGAATCATCACTGCCAGCTGGATAATCTGAGCGTCGATACCTGGATCCGGCTCGCCGACTACTTCGAAACCAAATTGGTGAAATTGGCGATAGCGTCCCTTCTGCGGACGGTCGTGACGGAAAAAAGGTTCAATATAAAAAAGCTCAACTGGCTGAGGGAGTTGGTTCATCCCGTGCTGGATATAGGCGCGTACAATTCCAGCCGTACCTTCCGGTCGCAGAGCATATTCATCACCACCTTTTTTTGTTGCAAAAGTGTAAAGCTCCTTCTCTACAATGTCGGTCTGCTCACCAACCCCTCGGGTAAAAAGGTTTTTAAGTTCGAAAGTCGGAGTCGAAATCCGCCGAAAACCGGCCTGGCGCGCCCGATGGCGAACAACCTTCTTGATTACCGTGAAATAAGCGTGGTCATCAGGTAAAACATCGTGCAAACCGCGGGGTGCCTGAAACTTTTCCGGCTTATTTTTCGCTGTATTCTTGGTGTCAGATTTTTTAGGCATGCGCAAAAAAATAAATACTTAGCTTCAGCTATTCTACCACGAAACTCTTGAAAAGAAAGCCAAGTTATGCTAAAATGATAGGAAACCAAAACAAAAAATGCGGAAATTAAGAATTCTCGCTTTCATCACGTCAATTCTGGTTTTTACGGTTCTCAGCCAAAATCCAGTTTTCGCTACGGAAATCGATACTGCGTCTAGTGTAAATGACCTTGGTCAAGCGACTTTCGAGGCAGAAAGCTCCGAAGCGGCTGAAGTAGCTGAACTCAGAGATACTTTGGCTAATCTCCAGGTTGAGCTGACATCAATGAAGAGCGGTATGCAAGATTTGCAAGCCAAATTTGTCGAAGCCGAAATTGAAAAGCTGCAGGCACAACTGGCGACAATTCGTGGCAGCACAAGTACAAGCACGGTCCCAAATATCGACCTATCCGATCTCTACTCGACCAGTACGACCAGCGGAGGCCTACAGGCTGATGATTCAGATTTGCCAGAGGTTACCAAAATCGAAGATTTCGTTGGGTTTGAATTAGACAAAAACACAAAGGCCGAAGTTAACAAAGACGAATCTGAAAATGTTGAAACCGATTCTGAAGGCGAAGAAGACATCAATTCCGCTCTCGCGGCCGCTGATTCTGAAATCGAAAGGCTGGAAACTATTTTGAAAGAAAAAGAAGCTCTCGCAGCTGACGAAGCCGCCCACACTGAGGTTAAATCAAAGGTTGAAGAGCTAAAGGCTGCCCGCGCCAAACTAGAAGCAGTCGCAGTTGAAGATGCTGTAGACCAGCTAAAAGACGAAGATGAACAACCCGAGGAAGCAGCCAATATAATCGCTAAAGCTGACAACTCTGAAGTTCTGTTCCAGTTTCCTCGTGCTGTTTCCCAAAAAGCCGGTGCGCCAAAACAAAATCTCTCGGCTCAAAGCCTAACTGCCGATATCCTCGATATTGCTCCAACACAGGAAAACAACTTCAAGCGCAGTTCCCCAGTGCAAAAAAACTGGAATTTCCTTTCGGCGACCAGTCTCGCAATTTTCGGCGGTGTCATCGCTGTCTTGATCGCGATTTTTGTAACCTGGCTGATTCGTAATGAACGCCAAATGCTAGCCGCAACTAGCCGCCGTTTCCAACAACTTGACCTTAAGCCGGATTTTGATCTTAATTCTCGCGCTAAAAAATTAGTTAACAAAAATGGGACTCGCAGCAAAAATATCATCAAATGAACGACGTCAATTTAGCCCCGGACCTCATAGATCGAACCGGCGAAGCGCTGCAGCGCCTCGCAGGAGTCGTCGATTTAGAACATTTACCTTTTCTGGCTTTGGCGGCGGTACCGGTTTTGATTTGGCTCTGGATTTTCTTCCGGCATAAG
Organism: Candidatus Peribacteraceae bacterium; assembly: GCA_021734705.1. GTDB lineage: Bacteria > Patescibacteriota > Gracilibacteria > JAHISY01 > JAHISY01 > JAHISY01. Next base: position 14,516 of record JAIPIJ010000012.1, on the reverse strand, counting down.
CGGGAAAATAAGTTGGTAACGCTCTTCGTTTTTCTGGCTGGTATGTTGGCAGTTTTGCCAATTTTTATTTTCCAGCACGAAATCACTCGAATCGAGTCGGGCCTAGAAAATCTATTTATGAATGTCGCCCTGGTTACGGCTCTGACCGGACTCTGGGTCGGCTTTTATGAAGAGACATCGAAAATGTGGATCGTTAAGCTAACCGGTAAAAAATTCTTCCGAGATATCGACGACGCGATTATTCTCTCAATCACTGTAGCGCTTGGATTCGCCTTTATCGAAAACGTCCTGTATTTCTACTCGATTTGGAATAATCCGGCGATTGAGGAATCCATGCGCTGGTTTTATGTAACCTTCCGCTCTATTGGATCAATGCTGCTGCATATAATCGCCAGTGGAATTTTTGGTTACTATTTCGGAATTGCCTGCTTCGCAAAACCGGTGCTGGTTGACCGGCTTTCAGAAGGTAAACGTTTTATCTTCACTAAATGGATTCACCGCATTCTGCACCTCAAAAGTGAAACCGTCTTTCGCGAGGAAAAGATTTTCGAAGGCCTGATGATTGCTGCATCGATCCATGCTGCTTTTGATTTCTTGATGTGCATGAGCCAGCACTTTACGGATTCTGGAAATTCGGGAGTCGCCAGAATCTGGCTACTAATGGCAGTTCCTTTCTTGATCGGCGGATTCTTTTGGCTGACCTACCTCCTAGACAAGAAAGAAGGCCACAAAACCTATTGTGAGGTCGAACAGCCCGACGTACTCGACCGCGAATGCAAGGTGCGTGAAGCAAAATCAGCCAAAGCTTAATTCTCCAAAATCCGAAAAGCTGTTAAAATCCCGTGGCTTTAATTTTTTGGAATGCGCAAAAAGACAGCGACTCCCCGTCTCAAAGAAGGCCTGGCTGAAATGCTGAAGGGCGGCGTAATTATGGATGTCGTCAATCCCCAGCAAGCCATAATCGCTGAAAAAGCCGGTGCCGTCGCGGTCATGGCGCTCGAGCGCGTACCGAGCGATATTCGCAAAGATGGTGGCGTCGCACGTATGTCAGATCCAAAAATGATTCGCGGCATTCAGAAAGCCGTGACGATTCCGGTAATGGCCAAGGTCCGGATTGGACACTTCGTCGAGGCACAAATCTTGGAAGCCCTTGAGATAGATTACATTGATGAAAGCGAAGTCCTCACGCCAGCTGATGAAGAGTTCCATGTCGATAAAAGTAAATTCCGCGTTCCCTTCGTCTGTGGTGCAACTAACCTCGGTGAAGCCAGCCGACGGATTGCCGAAGGCGCAGCGATGATTCGTACGAAAGGTGAGGCCGGGACTGGCAACGTCGTCGAAGCTGTGCGCCACATTCGGACGATTAATGCTGAAATTGCCCAACTACAAAAAATGTCTCCGGCAGCCGCCAAAAAATATGCCAAAGCGATTCGTACTCCGCTCACACTAGTTCAGAAAATTCGCAAGCTCGGACGCTTGCCAGTCGTGAACTTCGCAGCTGGCGGCGTAGCCACACCAGCCGATGCAGCCCTCCTGATGCAGCTGGGCTGCGACGGTGTTTTCGTCGGTAGTGGGATTTTCAAATCAAAAAACCCCGAAAAAATGGCGCGGGCAATCGTCGAAGCAACGATGAATTTCCGCGATGCAAAAATCATCGCGAGAGTTTCCGAAGGCCTCGGCGAAGCTATGCGCGGCCTGGAAATTGCGACGCTCGAAACGAAGCTTGCTAAACGGGGCTGGTAATGTAAAGAACGCAGATCTGCGTTCCTTACCAACGTTTTTCCTGCAATTGATAAATGGCAAAAAAAATCGGCATCCTCGCAATCCACGGAGACGTAGCGGAACACGCCGCCATCTTACGCAAATTAAAATTAGATTCCGTTGAGGTTCGCACAAAAAAAGATTTCAAGAATCTTGATGGATTAATTTTGCCGGGTGGTGAATCAACTACAATCAGCAAACTAGCGGAACGTTTCGGACTAATTGCCGAGATTAAAAAGTTTGCCAAATCTAGGAAACCAATCCTAGGAACTTGTGCCGGGTTGATCCTGTTAGCCAAAATTGGATTGCTTGATGCAAAAGTTGAGCGTAACGCTTATGGCCGCCAACTAGATTCTTTCGAAGCTGATTTGAAAATTCCGATAATTTCGAAAGGGCCAATCTCGGTCGCCTTCATTCGTGCGCCGAAAATTCTGAGTACTGGCAAAGTAGTCGAGGTCCTCGCAAAATTTGAGAAGGTACCGGTACTCATCCGACAGAAAAATATTCTCGCGGCGAGTTTCCATCCGGAAATCCTCGGCACAACCTCAATCCACAAATTCATCTTTCTGAATGCCAAGTGAGTTTGAAAAAATTCCCGGCGTTGGAAAAAAGGTGGCGCGCTACATTCAGGAAATCGGCTTAAAAGATTTTGCTGATTTAAGTAAAGCCGACCCGGAAAAAATGTATACGCAATTTTGTGTTTTGCGCGGGATTAAAATCGATCGCTGCTTACTCTACGTCTTTCGATCCGCAGTCGCTTTCGCGCGCCAACCGCACGACAAACCTTGGTGGAAATTCAAAGATTAGGAATATGGAATAAGGGATAAGGGATGCCAGTATTCCTTTATTCCATTATTCCATTATTCCATCATCCCATATTCCCTGATTCCTACATGTTAAAATTCCCCACGATGCAATCAGAGCAATTACGCCAACTCGCTAACCGTCTCCGGGTCACCGCCCTCGAAATGATCTGCGGCGCCAAGTCCGGGCACCCCGGCGGCAGTTTATCGGCGATGGATATTTTGGTCGCACTCTACTTTGGTGGAGTCTTGAAACACAATCCCAAAAAACCCAACGATCCGCAACGAGATTTCTTCGTACTCTCCAAGGGCCACGCCTCGGCCGCGCTCTACGCAGTCCTGGCCGAACGTGGATTTTTCCCGAAAAAAGAATTGGTGAAATTCAGAAAAATCAGCTCCAATCTACAGGGTCACCCGACTCCTCATACTCCCGGAGTCGAGGTCGCGACTGGCAGCCTGGGACAGGGACTTTCTTTCTCGGTCGGCCTGGCGCTAGCCAATCCAAAGCAGCATGTCTTTGCCTTACTCGGCGATGGTGAAATTCAAGAAGGTCAAGTTTGGGAAGCAGCCATGGCGGCCGCTCACTTCGGATGCGGCAACCTAACTGCAGTTATTGACAATAACCGTTTACAAATAGACGGTAGTAACGCTGAAGTAATGCAGGTCGAACCAATCCAAGAAAAATTCAAAAGTTTCGGCTGGCGGACGGTTAAAATCGACGGACACAACTTCGATCAAATTTTACGTGAGCTGAAAAAGGCTAAATCTTCCAAGAAGCCGACTGCGATCATCGCTCACACCATCAAGGGGCGCGGAGCACCTGTAGCAGAAAATAACTTCGCTTTTCATGGCGTACCACTATCTTGCGATGAACTAGTAGCCGCTAAGAAAAACCTAGCAAACTAGTCGATGACATCGAAGCGCGTGAACTTAATACCGCTGGCAACCCCATAGCGGTTGATATAGAAGTCGCCGTAGACCGCGATCCTCTTGCCCTTGTCGGCTGATTTGGTGAAGTCATCAATCTCACGCCACTTGTAGCTGTTGTAGAGTATGTAGTTCTTACCATCAGCGGTGGTCAGCACGTAGTTCAAAATGCCGTTGATAATCTGGCGCGAGACCGTACCAGTCGCCAACGATCCATCAGTCGAAACTACCGGAGTGGCAACTTGCGTAGTGGTCGTAGTGGTCGTCGTAGTCGTAGTGGCCGCTGTAGCAGTAGAGCTTTCCGGCGTCGAAGCAGTCGAACTGGCTGAACCACCACCAGATTCGTTCAATTCAACAGCAGTCCCCAAAGTGTAAGAGAAGGGCTTACTGGCAAAATCAAGACGTGGCAAAGACGGATTCGTCGTAGTCGGCTTCGTCATCATCACGAAGAACAAAGTTTTTTCATCGAGTGCTGGGATACCTATCGGCGACCAAACTAGCTGATTATTTTTGAAAGCCAGCTCGCTTGAAACGGTTGTCGTGCAGGCTGTCGCCAAGGAATAATCGAAAGCAGCTGTAGCCGGCTGCGCACTGCAGAGCAGTAAATTCTGATCAGCTGGGATCGAGACTGCCAACTTAGCATCACGTGCACTCGTCGTTTTATTCTCAAGCGTAACAGAATACTTCAGAAGCGCACCGGGGGAATTTTCCGAACCGATGATCGCTGCACGCTCGACTTTGCCAGAGAAGAAATTACCGGTCATATTATTCTCCGCAAGATACTCGCGGTACTCGCGTGCCGCTTTAGATGATCCTTCGATCGCGAATGCCACATCGCTCGCAGAAAATTCTGACGCATCGTAGTCGCTCGAAACCAAGAATTGCCCCGTCACACTCTTGGGCCCAGTATCGATCCCAAACCAGTTTCCGACTGCCGGATAGATCTGGCCTTCCCGATTATTGATATCAGACTTAATCGCAAAATTCTTATTCTTCAAAAAGTTATTATTCTTGATATCAAGACCTTCGTTAGAACGATGAAAATAAACTCCACCCGAATTTTCACGAAAGAAGTTGTTCTCAATAGTAGCGTCCTGTGAATAAATACTCTCGCTCGCAATACCGTTACCACCGTTATCAAAAATCAGATTACCGGTAAAAGTGGCTGGAACTCCTAGGTCGACCTCAATCGCATCACCGGCATTGCGCTCAATCACGCTATCGATTATGTCACACTCGTGGTCACAAAAAATACCAATTCCGAGGTTGTCCCGAATCACACTACCTTCGATTTTCTGGCTGCTCACATAAAGCGCGTAAGCGGCAGAACCAGATTTTTCAACCAAGTTGTCTTTAAAAAGTGAGTTATTCACCTCTACAGCTGCCCGTTTGCCTTTAGCACCAGCGTAACGGACTTCCACCCACTCCAACTCGGAGTTCGGAGCTTCGACCACGAGCGCACCCCAATCCCCCGGCTGCGGATCAGACTTGCTCGAAGTGAAAATAATCGGCTCAGTTGAAGTCCCGTGCGCAATTAACTTGGGCATTTTGATATTACCTTCGTTGTCACGATAACACGCGTCCGTACCATAAGACCGCAAGCACTGGCTCGCTACTTGCAAGCTCATACCCGAATCAATACGCACCTCGACACCAGGTTCAATCGTCAATACTGCCCCACTGGCTACCCAACGAATTCGATCATTGCGAGCATTTGATTTGATAATAATCGGACTCATCGCTTTGGTCCAAGTCGTATCAGCGACGATGTCGAGATCGATAACTGTTTCGGCAAAAACCGGAGTCGCGACGACAGCTAGGAAAGCTAGCGCGAGAACAATTTTTCGGAAAAACATTTTTGTGGGCTTAGAGTGCAAAATTTCGGCTGTAATTTTAGACTAAAAAAACGCTCTTGAAAAAAGCGCTTAAATTTAAGCGTAAAAACTAGATGAACTACTTCGAAACGATAGGCGCCAAAGCTAGGCCTAGACCCAAACCGATAAACAGACTTGCCACAAAAAGTAGCGGGGAGTCCTGAATAAAAATAAAACCAACTCCCATGCCGACCAAGAGCAGTCCGCCAATCACCCAACCGCTTTTATCACTTTGCTTGTTTGCCATTTTGGGAATTTATTAGTGGTGGCCGGGGGCGGATTTGAACCACCGACGCAGGGATTTTCAATCCCTCGCTCTACCCCTGAGCTACCCGGCCAGATAAAACCGAGGCGGATTTTAACCCGCCTCAGATTTTTTGAAAATTAAAATCGGCGCGGCGGTCGACCGCCATTCCCCGCCGGTCGCGGCGGACGCGGTGCGCGTTTCATTTCGACACCGTCAATAATCCTCGTCAGGTTGATCCGGCCCATGGCGTCGACCTCGACAACCTTGACCCGAATCTCGTCGCCGACTTTGACTGCATCCTCGACTTTGTCAATCCGGTGCGGCGCTAAAGCGGAAATATGCACCATGCCGTCTTTGCCAGGCAGGAACTCGACGAAGGCACCGAAGTCCATAATTCGTACAACTTTGCCATCGAACTCGTCTCCAACTTTCGGCTCGTATACAATTTGCTCGATCCACTTTTTGGCTTTTTCGCCTGCTTCACCATCTGGAGCAGTGACCGTGACTAGACCATCATCATCGACATCAATTTCGACACCACACTCAGCTGTAATTTTTTGAATCGTCTCGCCGCCCTTTCCGATAACCATGCGAATTTTTTCCGGATCAATCTTGACCGATTCAATCATCGGCGCGTATTTATTTAATTCCTTACGTGGTTCGGCGATTGCCTTCAACATCGCAGCCCGAATCTCGTCGCAACCCTTGGTAGCTTGAGCTAGCGCCTCTTTGAGAATCTCCGTCGAAACGCCTTTGACTTTGATATCCATTTGCAAGGCGGTAATCCCCTGTTCGGTGCGCGCGACTTTGAAGTCCATATCGCCAGCAAAATCCTCAAACCCTTGGATGTCTGTGAGAATCTTGTGAGTTGTGAATTTACCATCGGCATCTTTGTCGGTCACCATACCCATCGCGATCGCGGAAACCGGGCGGGCAATCGGCACACCAGCATCCATCAACGAAAGTGTCGAACCACAGACCGAACCCATCGAACTCGAACCGTTGCAGCTCAAAGTCTCGGAAACCACACGCAAGGTGTAGGGGAATTTATCTTTAGGCGGCAGAACCGGTATCAAGGCGCGCTCAGCCAAGTCACCGTGGCCAATCTCGCGGCGTCCCGGACCGAAGCGGCGACTCGTCTCACCGACCGAGAAGGACGGAAAGTTGTATTCGTGCATGTAGAAGCGGTGGTAGTCCTTGTCCATCGTATCGACAATCATCGCTTTGCCCGGACCGCCGAGCGTCGTGATCGTCATGATTTGAGTCTCGCCACGATTGAAAAGTCCGCTGCCGTGCGTCCGTGGCAGCACACCTACCTCGCAAGAGAGTGGCCGAACCTCATTCAACTTCCGGGAGTCTAAACGCAGGTCCTTTTCGAGGATATTCTTGCGCATATTCTTTTCGAACTTTGTGTTGAGAATGTCTTTCAACTCGCCTTCACTGAATTTTTCCTCTTCAATCTCAGCGGCATACTTCTCGAGTAACTTTTCTTCCAGGGCGTGAATCGCGTCCTTGATCTCACGCTTTTGCTTACCGGCAATCGTATTCAAGTCTTTTTCAGAAATCAGCGCTTCGACAGCCTTCTCTGCGTCCTCGTTTTTCTCCGCGATGGTTAGCTCGACCGGTTCTGGATTCACTTGCTTCTTTAGATCGACCTGCAAGGCGCAAATCTTTTTAATTTCACTGTGGGCTAATTCCAGAGCCTCCAGCATTTTTTCGTCGGAAATCTCGTTCGAGCCAGCTTCGACCATCGTGATCGCGTCAGCCGTGCCAGCAACCGTGAGAACTAAATCTCCGGTCTCTTCTTCCTCGTAGGTCGGATTCACGATTAGCTTGTCATCCTGGAGACCAATACGCACCGCGCCAATCGGTCCAGCAAACGGAGCACCGGAAACCATCAAGGCCGCTGAAGCGGCGTTCATGGCGGTCACCGCCGGATCAACCTCGAGATCGATCGAGAGCACTGTGGCGATGATCTGAACTTCGTTCGTCGTACCCTTCGGGAAGAGCGGACGAATCGGACGGTCCATCATCCGTGAGCGCAAAACTGCAGCTTCACTTGGACGGCCCTCACGCTTGATGAAGCGTGAACCTTTGATTTTGCCGGATGCGTAGTACTTCTCCTCGTAATCACAGGACAAAGGAAAAAAGTCCGCGCCCGGACGACCAGCCGCGACGACAGCCGTCGCGAGGATAACTGTATCACCAAGCGAAACGACCGCCGAACCGGTGGCCTGCTTGGCAAGCTTACCCGTCTCGATGACGAGCTTGCGGGAGGCTATCTCTCCCTCTACTTTTATGGGTTCCATGAGAAATTGGGTTAAGAATTCCTCCGGAACCGAAAGCGAGAAGCGAACGAATCGCGGCTCGAATTTCGACTTCGGAGGCGACGAGATTTTAACCAAAAACTAAGATAAAATCATCTCTTTTTTATGGCCGAAAAATTTCAAGCCAGCGACGAGACCCTAGGACTAACAATCTTAAGTCAAAAGCAACTCACAGATGAGATTAGGACAGCTGTTTGGATATTATTAGATGACCTTAAACCTGAAGTGGAAGCGGCTTTCGGCAGAAAACAGATATATTTTGGAAGTCTAATTGACACAGCCTGGAGGACGCTTTTGGTACATGATGAATTTGGAGATCTGGCTGCCTTTGCCAATATTTACATCGATAGTAATAACGACAGAGACCCTTACGGAATGGTCTTTACCGCAGTTTTAGATGATTTTCGCCGAAGAGGAATCGGAACCTTATTAAATAAAAGATCAATCGAATTATGTTGGCAGTCCGATGAGATAGTAACAGCACAATTCAATATCAGATGGGATAATAATGCCTCCAGAAAAAAGCTTATCAAAGCCTGCCAAGGACTCGGTATTAAATGGAGCGAAGTTCATACAATTCCCGATCTTGTTAATCAGATGACCGGTTTTCGCATACCGCCAAAAAATTAATTAAACTGGTATCGTGGGAATTTCGCTGAAATCGCCGCAAGAAATCGAAATCATGCGCCGGGCGTGTGCGATTCAGTCTGAAATTCTGAATCAGGTTTGCGCCAAGGTCCGACCGGGTATTTCGACGCTCGAGCTGGACCAATTTGCTGAAAAATTATGCACCGATCGAAAGGTCACACCGGGATTCAAGGGCTACCAAGGTTTCCCGGCAACAATTTGTACGAGCGTGAATAATGAAGTCGTCCACGGTATCCCCTCGACAGAAAAGGTCCTCCGAGACGGCGATATCATCGCAATTGATTTTGGTATCATCCTCGAAGGCCTTTATGCCGACGCCTGCCGCACAGTCGCTGTCGGTGACGTCAGCGGAGAGATTGAGAAATTTCTCGAGCGCGTCCGCGAAAGCCTCTACCGCGGAATCGACCAAGCCATCGCAGGTAATACCACCGGGCACATCGGCCACGCTGTCGAAAGCTACGTCCGCCAATTCGGCTACTCCCCCGTCCGCGAGACTGTCGGCCATGGCATCGGCCGCCGACTCCACGAAGATCCCGAAGTACCGAACTGGGGTAAACCCGGTAACGGCACCAAACTACAAGCCGGGATGACAATCTGTATCGAGCCGATCATCAACATGGGCGGCGAGCAAATCATCACCGAGCCTGACGGCTGGACCACCCACACATCCGACGGCAAACTCTCCGGCCATTTCGAACACCAAATCCTGATCACTGACAACGGTCCCGAGATTTTGACAACGTGGGATCGTTTTTAAAATCCCCCTGCCCTCGCTTCGCTCGGGCTTCCCCCTTTACAAAAGGGGGATTTTTTAAGCCCCTCTTTAGCGACAGTCCGCCGAAGCTTTAGCGAAGGTTGGATAAAGAGGGGTTGGGGAGATTTAAAACTTTAATTCCACATCACTTCTCCTGTATTATCTCTGCGTGAATTTAATTGAAACCCAAAAATTTGCCCTTCGACAGGCTCAGGACTTCACGGAACGCCTGGCGGTCAAAGCCGGCGCTTTGCTGCTTAAAAAATTCGGCCACAGCAAAATCAAAGTCCAAAAAGGCCCTAGCGACTTCGCCACCGACGCGGACCTGGCGAGCGAGAAACTAATAATTAAAGAAATTAAAAAACACTTTCCGGAAGATGAAATCTTGGCCGAGGAAAGCAATTATCATGAAGCACGTAGCCTGAAGCATGAAACAAGAACCTGGGTCATAGACCCGCTGGATGGCACGAAGAACTTCCACTTCGGCCTGCCCAATTGGTGTGTCTCGATCGCTCTACAAATAAAAGGCAAATCTGTCGTCGGCGTCGTCTACGCCCCCGTCGCCAAGCAACTTTTCTCTGCGCGCAAAGGAGCTGGCGCGAAACTCAACGGCCAGAAAATTCACGTCTCGACGCAAAACAAAATCGAACATTCCCTCATCCTCGCCGAAATCCCCCGCCGGCACACTTCCGGCCAACGCTTCGCCCGGGACCTCGCGGCTTTCACGAAATCGTTAAACAAAGTCCAGCGTGTCCGCGCCTTCGCCTCAGCGGCCTATGACCTCGCGCTCGTCGCCCGCGGCGCCGCTGACGGTTACCTCGACTTTTCGCGCAATACAAAAATCTGGGACATCGCGGCGGGAGAATTATTGATCCGCGAGGCGGGCGGAAGAGTCTCGGATGTCACATTACCGACTCTGAAATTCCCGAATGTTTCCATTCTGGCGACGAATGGGAAGTTGCATGGGGAGCTTTTAAAACTTTTGTAGTGTCTGATCCTGCTTGTTAGTATTTTGTTTGCAATTGAGACAAAAAAGCTTAAGTGCTAATTCGACATAAACCTAATAGTTAAAAACACCGAAAAATAAGCTTTACCAACTAAAATGTAATATGTTTCCTACGATTCAGGCTTAGGATTATCATCTGAGCTTGCGTGATCCAATTTTTCATTTTCTTCCCAGTCCTCATAATCATGGTGAATGCTGTGCAGCACATCAAGTGGAATATTTTTGTATTTCTCAACAGTAATATTTTTACGGGCTTCAACAATCCAGGCCTCCAAAAAACCAATTTGCTCGCGCAAATCCATTTGTTTGCATTGATACCACGATTGCACACCGGCAATGCCTTTCAGCTCGTTCTCCCACTGTAATTTTTTGTATTTATCCTTAACCTTTCGCATCAACTTTTTCGTTATATCTGCTTCTAAATTCAATCTCCCACTTTTATAGATAAAACCGTTTAGCTCAACTTCCAAATCTATTAATTCTTCTTCTTTCTTTTGAATCAACTTTAGCAGGTTAAATTCCTTTTCCTCTTTAGGAGAATCCGGAGAATAATAAAAATATTGGCATTCTTCGAGAGCAGACTGTGCATAAGCCCTCTGAATGGGATCTTTTTCCGCTGCAATAATCTTTTTAATCTTCTTTATTGCCGTTAGTGTACCTTCATGCATTAGATCACCAATCTTATTGGCTATTTCCGCACAAGGTGATTTATTGTTCATACTTTAGAGTTTAAAAATCAGCAGAAAAACATTCTGGCCAACTAGATCGATTCTGTCCAAGAAAATATTAAATTTCAGTTAAATCCGAAGCCTCGCTTAAGCGTTTTACTAAATGCGAAATTTCCGAATGTTGCGGTGTTGGCGACGAATGGGGGTTGGGAGAATGCCCCAAAGACTACTCGCAAACAACATAGTGTAAATACTCAGTAGTTTGACTAGCAGAGTAGTTTCTATTTTCTGATTTATCTGCCTTGAAACGACCGTAACGTTTAGTGAAATACCCGTACTTGCCACGCAAACTCATAATCTCTTTGATGTCTGCAGCGCTCATCAACCCCTCATTGTTGTAGCTCAAAAAAATGTATTTCACTTTAGCATTCAGGATTAAATCCTTGAAAGCCTTTTTTACCTCTAATTTAGAACAGTAAAGTGATTTCTGTTTTCGGTAATCACGCAACCCTGTCTTACCGCGAATTTTAGGATTGTCATATCTGGCGATAGTCTCAAGTAAATGGTAGTTCGTTGCGTATTGACGATGATTGTATGGGGGATCTAAATATAAAATATCGCCCTCCACTTTATTTAATAATTTATTGATGTCTTCATTAAAAACCCTATGGCTTTGATCATTGATTATCAATTCAGCTGGCTTCAAAACTAAAGTATTCTGGGCAGATTTTTTGAGCTGCTTTAAAAAAGCACCGTACACGGAAGCCGTATTGGCGTATTTATCTATCGATTTAACCAAGCTGGTGAGTAAAAAATAATACTCGTTGTTGGAAATTAGTTTTTGCTTCTTCCAGCTTTCAATTTTTTGACGAATAGCATCACACTTCATACCATTTTCATCAGAAAAATATTGTCTTTTGATTTCAGCAGATTGTGTTCCGCCAAGACAGTAATTTTTATAGATAAATCCTTTTTTACCTTTCATCTGAGATAAATAATCGCAAACAAAATCTTTGCGGTCGTCTGTTTTAACTTTTTTCAGTCCAGGAATTTCATTCAGTAGTTTAGTGAAGGCAAGTATCTTGTGATTACCAATATAGTGCCTGTTTAAAACATAGCTGTAGTACTGAATATCGTTCGCTACGATTCGGTAGCCTTGCTTTTTGAAAAAAGCACCTACGGCCCCAGTACCAGCAAACAGATCACAAAAAACACGATTGCTGTCGCTACCAGCAATTTTTTTAATCGACTTCTCTAGAAATCGTAATAGCGATAATTTTGAGCCGAGGTAGTTCATAACTAATATTTGACTTCTTGGAAAACCAAGCTCCTTTTGTCCAAATGGTATTCAATATATTTCAATTTTTCACATCTTTTTGAATTCAGAGTATTAAAGTCCTTAAAACTAGAAAGTATTGTTTTATACTTGTCCGTGCTTTTGTTCTCTATTTTTTTAGAAATCAAAACTGGCCTAATGTCGCTCTGCCTATTCGGATTGTAATATTGCTCTATCCAATCTACATATCTCTGAATTTGCTTGGTATTCGTAATGTTTGCCTCCACAGCTTTAAGTTCAATTGGAATTAAGACTCGTTGGTCATTTTCATTTACAGAAATCATCACATCAATTCTTTGCATCCCAACACCGCAAGACACTTCATTGCCGAGCCATTCAAATTCCAAATTTTCACCTAAGATAGAATGATCCAGTGACTTATTCACTCCCTGCCCTATATTTTTTACAATATATGCTTGTAGATGAGTTTCAAATGATTTGTTGACTTTATATTTTGCAATTAGCCTAGGAAGCAAATCTATTTCTTCTTTCCTTCCTGAATATTTATTCGTTTTTCTTTCGGTCGATACTATCTTTTGATTTTTTTGGTCGAATGATAGATCTTTACCTTTGATGTCCATTTCTAGTCTAGAATTTTTATCCCTAATTAATTGGCACAGCCTTTCAGCTTCATAAATTGTAATCATCGTGTTGCCACGATTGCCCTTTAATTTACGATAAATCAGACTCCAAAGCATTTGATTCGGTGACTGAATATTTTTAATTTCATCCAATGCCTCCCATTCAGTCACACCTTCAGAGTAAACCTTGTATGGCTCAATCAGTGTCCGAAAAGTTAGTGATTTTTCTAGCTCTTTCGCTAAATATTGCTTATTGTCATTATTATCCAAAAAAGACCAGTCGTTTTTCGCCTGAAAAATTCCGTAGAATTTACCCTCGAATATTTTCGAAGGAAAATTTTGTTGTAAGTAGAAAATTATTTGATCACCCTCTCTGACCCTGCTTGCGTCTGCCATCATACTCGCAAGCATATTTTCTTTTGTCGGATGTAATTTTGTATTAGGTGAATTATTAAAATCAACATAATTATCTTTTGCGCCCGTCCCAGCAAAAAGATACTCTAAGTGAAGCTTGAAAGTAGTTGGATCTACGATGAATACGTGTGTGGTCATAGTTATTTTTTAAAAACTAAAACATATTCGTGCTTAAAAATATAATAGTCACTAGAAAGAGCACGATAACGCCAAATGGCTTCTTTGTTTCGCTTAGCTCTATTGCCTTCCATATTCTTAATTATAATGCTTTTCAGAATCAGTCCCAATTTCTGTGCTTCATTCAAACAATAAAACCCTAAGGGAATCCACTCGCCATTTGTGTATTTATCACCGATGACAATTATTAGATATCTATCATTGTCCAAAATCTCTATAGTGTTTCTTAGGACATCTGAAAATCCAGCCAAAAAATCTTTTAAAGATTCAGCGTTGGATAAATCATTCTTCAAATCACTAAATTTAATTATATCGGCATAGGGTGGATGCAAAATCGCCAGCTGAACCTTATTTTTCCTGCGTCTTTTAAGAATTTCCTTAACCTTGTCAAAAGTTTTAGTTTTGGTGCTGTCGCCAACAATTAAATTAGAGAAATTATTTTCCCCTTCGAGGTTTCTTGCGACATGGTTTACAAGCTTTTTTTGAATATCGATCCCGATAAAATTCCTTTTAAGACTTTCTGCTTCATAGGCTGTTGTACCGCTACCCAAAAACGGATCGAAAACAATTTCGTTTTTCTTCGTATATCTCAAAATAAATTGATGCGGTATCTGCGGAATGAAATTCCCATGGTAGAAACCTGTGTGCTTTCCAGTTTTATCTCTTTCTGCAATAAGCCAAAGACTATCAGTCCAAATTTCTGACTCCTTCCAATTAGATAAATTTAAATCATTAAAAACTGGCATATAAAAAGTAACTGTATCTTAACAAAAACCCTTGAAAACAGACATCCAACCCCTAGCACCCACCCACGGCAGCTCGTATGTACCCACTAACTCTAGTAGGTATTTCCTAACAAAAAAGTTCTTTTTTATAAATTAAAAATTATTTTTTCTTCAAATTAGATTTCTTGACTTGCTTCTGCCTCCCTCCACCCAAAAAATTTTTATCCGAAACCACACTTCGCCCTATCTCCCGCTCCGTCTCTTTCCG
>JAIPIJ010000011.1 GCA_021734705.1 Candidatus Peribacteraceae bacterium | reverse complement strand
TACAACTACTTTCGGAAACACGGTGGGTTTGGCATGAATCGCCTTACTCCTGTTCAAAAGCTCATCTCTACCTGGCTGCAGTTACTTGGTCAGGCTGATCCCAAAAAGGTAACTGGAATTCTGCAACAGTACATGATTTGCTTTTTAGATTTGCTTGTAATAAAATTTTCCCCTTTTTTGTCAATTCAGCTTAGTGGCTTAAATATGGGAAATAAATAAAGCCAATCCGAAAAACTTTTTCCAGGCTTGCATTCTTGTATAAATCCTTTACTCTTATCTTCCCACTTTTAAAACCTAACCATCCTAAAAATGTTGCTCAAATCTTTTTTCGGCTCTCGCACGCGCGTGAAGTTGATGGGGCTCTTTTTGATGCATCCCAAGAGCGAATTTTTTATTCGCGAGATTACGCGAAAACTGAGTGAGCAAATTAATTCAGTACGCCGCGAGCTCAACAACCTAAAAAAAGTAGGCATGCTGCGTACCTCCTCTAAAAATCGAAAGAAATACTATTATATTAATCCGAACTTTGCCTTGCTAGAGGAATTCAAAAATATATTTGTGAAAGTTGCCAATCCTCAGGATGAATTGATTAAGGCTGTCAGCGGACTCGGTAAGATCGATTTCCTGCTTTTTTCCGGACAGTTTGTTGGTGCCAAGGGTGACGTTGATATGCTTGTCGTTGGTGATATTGATAAGGATGGTCTCAGGAAGTATCTCGATGACGAGCTCGCTGCCGCGAAAATTAAGTTTACGGTTATGAGCCGAGCGGATTTCCTCTACCGCCTAGACTGCAAAGATAAGTTCGTGCTGGATTTGCTCGGCAGCAGCGAAAAAAGCGTGCCGATCAACAACCTTAAGAAATACATTGAGGTGCGCATGAAGGCCCGAAATTAATTTGCAAAAAAGCCGCTGACTGCTAAAATCACGCGGCTGTTTTTTTAAGTCTAAAATGAATCAAGATTTGCTCGTCCATGTCGCCAAGAAAAATTTGCGTGATAAGACACCTAAAATTGATGCGGGGATGACTGTCAAAGTCTCCCAGAAGATTCGTGAAGGTGAGAAAGAGCGCGTTCAGAATTTCGAGGGCCTGGTAATCGCGAACAGTGGTGGCAGTGGTATTGGGGCGACCTTCACGGTGCGTCGTATTGTCGGTGGTGTTGGAGTCGAGAAGATTTTTCCGCTTCACGGCAAAAATATTGTCAAGATTGAAATTATCAAAAAAGCTAAGGTTCGC
The DNA here is from genome assembly GCA_021734705.1 of Candidatus Peribacteraceae bacterium. Lineage (GTDB taxonomy): Bacteria > Patescibacteriota > Gracilibacteria > JAHISY01 > JAHISY01 > JAHISY01. The sequence continues at coordinate 20,976 of JAIPIJ010000011.1, read as the reverse complement.
CGTAGCAAACTCTACTATGCCCGCGGACGCCGCGGTAAGGCTGCTCGTATGAGTGAGACCTACATCAATGAGATTGCCCATGATGAGGAGGCTGACAAAAAAGCTGCTGCAGAGTCTCAACAAAAAAAAGAGGCCGCGGCTCAGGCTGAAAAATCCGAGGCCAAGCCTGCTGCTGAGGGGGCCAATGGTCCAGCTGAATCTAACGATAAGACTGCCGAGAAGACTGCAGAGGCTACTGAGACCAAACCGGCCACCAAGGAAGAAAAGCCCAAAGCTGAAGCCAAGGCCGAAAAAGAGAAGCCTGTAGATACCAAAGAGGAGGAGAAAGCTTAAATTATCCTAAAGTCTGACTGTTGCAGAGAGCAAGCCTGGCGTATTTTTTGTGGGCTAGCCTTCGGCTAGTGCATCGGCTCCACCGACAATTTCTAGAATTTCAGTCGTAATGGAGGCTTGGCGGGCCTTATTCATTTCGAGCGTCAAGGTTTCGATCAATTCGCCGGCATTTTCACTGGCAGATTTCATAGCGACCATACGAGCCGACTGTTCACTAGCATTAGATTCAAGCAAAGCCTGATAAACGATTGTTTCGAGATAGCGGGGCAGGATGCGCTCGAAAACGGCTGCTCCGCTAGGTTCAAAAATATATTCGGCCTCTTGGAATCTATCCGCATCTTCTGTACTGGCTTCTGGTGGAGAGAATGGCAGCAAGGTCTTTTCAGTGATTTTCTGCTGCATAGTATTGACGAAGTGGTTGTAAACGAGCCGAACCTCATCAAATTCTCCGTTCAAAAAACCATCGATCGCCAATCGGGTAATCGGAAGCGTTTGAGTAAATTCTGGCTTGTCAGAGAGGTCTTCGAATTCAGCTACCACACTTTCACCAACGTGTTTGAAAAATTGTAGACCCTTGCGTCCGACGGCAACAATCATTTTTTCCTGACCGTTTTCGAGTTGCTTCCTGTGCAGGTAACGGATGATGTTTGAGTTAAAAGCTCCGCAAAGTCCGCGATCGGCTGTGAAAAGCAGGAAGAGGATTTTTTTCGATTGCTCTCGCTTCAGGAAGTAAGGATGTTCGAGATTGTTTTTTGAGCGGGCAACGAGGCCTTCAATCAGGTTCGCTAGTTCTTCAGCGTAAGGTCGCCCAGAGAGCGCGGCATCCTGGGCCTTCTTCATCTTGCTCGCCGAAACCATCTCCATCGCACGAGTAATCTTTTGCGTGGAGTTAATTGACTTAAGTCGTCGCCGGAGATCAAGCAAGCTCATTAATAGTTTTTAGTTGCTAGTTACTGGTTACTGGATTTATTCATTCCAACCCTTCTTGAAATCCTCTAGAGCATTTCGCAAATCTTTTTCGGTCTGTTCCTCAAGCTTGCCGCTCTCATTGATTTCTTTTTCTAGTTTGGCGTAGTTGGCGTGCATGAATTCAAAAAGGTCATTCTCAAATTTGCCGATCTTTTCGGCAGGGATATCATCGAGATAGCCCTCATTGGCCGCGAAAATAATTTCGGTTTGATTGACCACCGAGAGCGGAGAGTACTGGCCTTGTTTCAGAATCTCGACAATGCGGCGTCCACGCTCAATCTGTTTCTTAGTGGCAGCATCAAGGTCTGAACCGATCTGGGCAAAAGCCTCTAATTCGCGGAACTGGGCCAGTGAGAGGCGCAGGTTGCCGGAAATCTTTTTCATTGCTTTTGTCTGGGCGGCACCACCAACACGTGAAACAGAGAGACCAGCATTCACAGCCGGACGGATGCCCTTGTAAAAAAGATCGCTTTCGAGATAAATCTGTCCGTCTGTGATCGAAATCACATTTGTCGGAATATAGGCCGAAACATCGTTAGCTTGGGTTTCGATGACCGGCAAAGCGGTGATTGAACCGCCGCCAAGTTTGTCATTCATCCTCACAGCACGTTCCAGCAAACGGGAGTGGAGGTAAAAAATATCTCCCGGATAAGCTTCGCGTCCCGGCGGACGACGCAGTAGCAGTGAGATTTGGCGGTAAGCCGCAGCGTGTTTTGAGAGATCGTCGTAAACGATCAGTACGTCCTTACCAGCATGCATAAACTCCTCGGCCATCGCGACTCCCGCGAAAGGCGCGAGAAATTGCTGGGCAGCTGGGTCACTAGCATTCGCCGCCACGACAGTGGTATGGTCCATCGCTCCAAACTCTTCGAGTTTGGCGACGATCTTCGCCACAGTCGAAGCTTTTTGTCCGATCGCGACGTAGAAGCAGAGGCAGTTTTTACCTTTTTGGTTGATGATCGTGTCGATTGCGATTGCCGTCTTGCCAGTTTGGCGGTCGCCGATGATGAGCTCGCGCTGGCCGCGGCCGATCGGAATCATTGAATCAATCGCTTTGATGCCGGTTTGTAGAGGAGTATCGACTGGTTGGCGTTCAATAATTCCCGGAGCCTTCACCTCGACGAGACGAGTTTTCTTGGTGGCGATTTTACCTTTGCCGTCGATTGCCTGGCCGAGCGTGTTGACGACGCGTCCGATGACAGCTTCGCCAACCGGAACTTCCATAATCTTGCCAGTGGTTTTAACCTCGTCGCCTTCTTTGAGTTCGGGATTTTCCTCCAGCAGCATCGCACCGACAGTGTCTTCCTCAAGGTTCAAAACAACACCAGTCTTGCCACCGGGGAATTCTAAAATCTCGGCCATTGCTGCACCGGAGAGGCCGTGAATTTTAGCGATGCCGTCACCAACCTCGATGACGGTTCCGAGATTAGACTTCTCGGCGCTGGATTTGAAATCTTTGATCTGCTGCGCAAGTACGGAGCTGATTTCAGAAGCAGAGAGTTTCATTTTGAAAGGATTAAGGATTAATTTAGTTGAGTGCTTTTTGGAGTCTGCTGAGTTTTCCGGCGAGAGATAAATCTACGAGTTCGTCTCCGATGACGACTCTCACTCCACCGAGAATCTTTGGGTCGGTACGCGTCTCGATTGCGACTTCGCCACCAGTCATTTTTTTGAGGGCATTAGTGAGACTGCGGATTTCTTTTTCCTCAAGCTCACTAGCGCTCTCCACGATTGCTGTCGCGATACCGGCGGACTCATTGAGAACCGCTCGGAAGCTTGCCGCGATCGCACTGACTTCACTGACTCGACCGTGTTGAACGACCAGCTTCAAGAAATTTTCTAAAGTCTTGCCAAGCTTGCTAAAAGTCTTGGCGGTGACTTTTTCTTTTTCAGAGGCTTCTACACGAGGGTTGGCAAAGAAGTCTTGGGCCTGATCTGCTCCGAGTACTGTAGCTGCTAGGTCGAGGTTGTCAGCTGTTCCCTTTAGGTCTTCGGCAGCAGCTTTCTCGCCGAGCGCGAGCGCGAGTGCGCGGGCATAACGGAGAGAAATTTTGCTCATTTGATAGTGGAGATTTCAGTAATAGCGTCTTCGACAAATTTAGCCTGGTCTTTGTCGTCGATCGAGCGCTTCAGGAGTTTTTCGGTTGCCAAGATGACGATCTTGCCAACTTCCTCCTGGATCTGCCGAGCCGCGTCATCACGCTCCTTGGTGATGACAGCCCGGCCTTCTTCGACGATCTTGCCGACTTTAGCTTTGGCTGTCTCAATCATTTCCTCACCCTGAGCTGTTGCTGACTCTTTGGCCGCTGTTATGATTTCACTGGCTTTCTGTTGGGCTTTCTTCAACTCTTTTTGGGTGAGTTCCTCGGCTCGTGCCAACTTGTCTTCTACGAGCTGGGCGTGTTCTTCGGCTTTAGCAATCCGTTCCTTGCGCTCGTCTAAAAGTTTCAAAACTGGCTTATAAACTAAAAAGGTGAGGATTGCGAGCAGAGCAAAAAAATTGACTGCCTGCGCAAGCATTACGGCCGGATCGATCCCGAGGCTCGAGAGAATTTCCATTTTCGAAAATTAAATTGTCCGATTAAACGAACTTCAAAATAAGGGCGACAACAAGCGCGTAAATAGCGACCGCCTCAGCGAACGCAATTGCGAGAATCATCGCAGCTTGAACTTTACCGGCAGCTTCCGGGTTGCGACCGATAGCTTCGACACCTTTACCACCGATCATGCCGATAGCGATAGCCGGGGCGATAGCACCGATACCGATAGCTGCGGCGACAGCGATTGATTGGAGATCCATTTTAGAAGGGGGTTAAATAATGATTTAATTTACAATGTACAACGTACAATTGATTTTAAATTCCGGGGTATTTTAGTGGGCGATCTTCTGAAGTCAATTCAGCTTGGATAGAATAATTGAACATTACAGATCGCTAATTGACCATTGGATTTAGTGTGCTGCTGTAGCCATCTTGAAGAATACCAATGTTAACACAGAGAAGACCAAAGCCTGGATCATGCCAACGAAAATTTCTAGGCCGTAAAATGGCATTGGTACAATGAAAGGAACTAGGGCGATGATTACTGCCAAGAGTACCTCTCCGGCGAAAACATTACCAAAAAGCCGGAATGAGAAGGAGACCATTTTTGAGATTTCGGAGACGATTTCGAGAATGCCGACGAAAAAATTAATCGGGCTAGAGAAGTTTAAGAACTTTTTGGCATAACCCCAGCCACCTAGTGCGGCCACGCCCATAATTTGGACGAGGATCACGGCGACTGCAGCCAAAGCTAGGGTAAAAGAAAGATCGGCCGAGCCAGCTCGGAAAATCGGCACAAAGACAGCATGGTGCCCAAAATCGTCAGCGCCCTCACCAGTATGAACTTCTGCGCTATTAGTTTCAGTATGGATGGTTTCTGCCAGCTCAGCTTCTTCTCCCAAATCCACGACGTGCTCCGAGTCGAACTCTGTATCTATGATTTCCTCCAGTTCGTGTGCAATCGGCGTCTCGGGTATGGTCAGTTCTTCAGAGATTGGCTCTTCTGCAAAAAATCCGATTGAGCCAACTCCAGGTATGAGTCCGGCCCAGTTGTTTAGCAGTACAAAAACAAAAATTGTAAAAATCACCGGGAAAAACTTCCGAGTCTGTTTGAAATTATTGGTCACACTTTCGATTAGTCCGTGAAATCCTTCAATAGCTAGCTCGACTACATTTTGTGCTCCAGACGGACTTTTTTTTAACCTGATCCTGAAGATCACGGCGAAGAGTGCGATCAAGGTTACCACAAGCCAAGTTGTCAGTAACGCGTTTGTAACTGTCAGTGGTCCGAGATCAAAGACTTTTTCAGCCGTGAGGGAAACGTGCATTTTTAGTTGCTGGTTACTAGTTATTAGACTTTTTTTCACCTCTGGCGATTGCCTGGAGGGGTTTGACGATCTTCCAGACTAGGTAGAGAGAAGCTAACAATCCGACGACAAGCCCGATCCAAAAGAAGTAGTGGGTTCCATATTTTTGGTCAAGCCACCACCCGCCATAAACGCATAGAATCGCGGTTGTGGCCACTGAGAATCCCAGCTGCAGGCTCATTCCTACAATCACTTTTAGCGGAAGCATCTCAGATGTGGCCATTAAAAAAATCGCGAGGAGTTTAGTTTCGAAAATTATCCGGGTCAACTAGGCGAACACCCGAATTGCTCATCCAAAAGTCTACAAAAATAGCGCTTTTAAAATCACAAGATTGTACCGTCAAGCTAAAATACTATTTTTATAGTATTTCTTGAAATACCTTTCAAAAGCCTTATTTTTAGAGATTGAACAAATTTTGCACTCACAAAAAGCCTTAAGAAAGCGATTTTTTCTCGCGAAGGCGTTGCGCCTATAAAAAAAGGGTTTTAGGATTCTTGCAATTTAACCCCCATTTTCATGGCTAAAGCTCTCACCCAGGCCCAAACGGTGGCCTCCATCGCTGACGCAGCGGGTATCTCCAAAAAGGAGGCCAAGACTGCGCTCGAAGCTCTCGCGGCTGCGCTTGTCAAAAATGACAAAGTTGCCACTTCGTTCGGGATTTTCTCCAAGAAAGTCAAACCGGCTCGTCCGGCTCGCAAAGGCGTCAATCCTTTCACCGGCGAAGAGATGATGTTCAAGGCAAAGCCAAAACAAATTGTTTTGAAGTATCGTCCAAACAAAGCGACCAAAGACGCGTTGAACTAGTCTTTCGACTTAGTTTATAAACAGAAACCCTGCCACGAAGTGGTTCCTTCGGGACTAGAGATGGCGGGGTTTTTGTTTGTTTGAAGGATGGTAAAGGCTGTAAAGAGCCTAAGGAGCTTTAACGATCAGTTTATCTTTACAATCCTTATCATCGTTACTATCCTTATCATCCTTCCTAATGCGCTGGCATTATGCGATAGGCTGCATTGTAGGTCTCTGAAATTTTCGTTTCGCCATCTTTATCTACTTTGCGCGTCCAAAACATTTTTAATCCTGCTAGCTTCAGGTTTGTGACTGGCGAACCATCGGGATAGAAGGGACCCGCTAATTTTACGTTGCGGCCATCACTTGTTCCGAAAAAATTAACTCTCAGGCTGGTTCCCTCGACTGCAGTTTGAATCAAGATCGGTGATCCAGTGTCATTTATAAATTTCAAATCAGCCGATCCCGGATAAATAGTCGCGTCTAGTCCTGGCGGATCGTAGTAGGTCACTTTCATTGAGTGCGGGCGTTGATCAGTGATGGGTAGACCAGTGTTTAGAGCTGTTCGAAAAAAGGTGGTTGAGACCTGACAGACTCCGCCACCGACCTCGGGGATGATATCACCCTCTTTAATGATCAATTCCTGCCGGTAACCATTGCTGAGAGTAACCGGTCCGAGCGCATCAATAAAAGAGAACTCCGCTTCTGGCTCCAAAATTTTTCCGTTCAGTCTAGCTGCTGCAACTCTGATGTTGTGTTGCCTGTTGAGTGGTGATCCTGAGTAATTTGTCACAGCTTCTCCCACCAGCTCTTGGATGCCTGCATTAGCTAGGTCTGTGGCTACCTTGACTGGGGCAGGCAAAACCCGGAAGGGGATTTCAAGTTCCTCAGCCCCGCTCTCAATAGCACGGGACATTTTTTCGAAGAGTGCTGTGCTGTCTACGGCCCGCCCGCTTTGGGCTATGCCGTCGAACTCTATCGCTCCGTCTATCGTTCGCGTGATTGAAACATCGCGCGGTAATTTGGCGAGCAGAGGATTGAGTTCTCGTGATACGAACTTTTCAATCAAATCTTTTTTTAGCACTACCTCGCCTTGATCAAAATCGAACCAAGTCAGGCGGTCAAGCAGGCTTATTTCAAAACGCTCGTATTCGGTTTCCTTTAAAACCAATTTTCGTTTCACAATTTCTGCAAGCTCTTCACGGAAAGATTCGAGGTCTTCGGCAAAAACCTTAGGCTCGACGGGATCGTTTTCGATTATAACTTTTGCATCGGCAAGCACACCGGAGTTTTTTTTGATCGCTGTTGCAATTTCTGCGAAATCAGTTTGTCGGCCGTCACGTTCGGGCAAAATTTCGAGTTCGCCAACTTCATTCAAAAAAACCCGCGCGTCGGTCGCACTGAATTCAAGTTCCGGGAAATAGGACAGGAGCACCCGTCGCAACCTTTTTTCATTCAGGCTGACCGGTAGGCTGATTTCACTAAAATTAAAGATTTCATTTTTCAGTACGCCAATTTTTTTGGCTATCTCAAAAGTCAGATCGAATTCGGCTGGGGGAATTTCTACCGTCTTGCCGTCGAACTCGAAGAGCATCGGCCGCAGCGTGAAATTCTGCGCGCGTGTTTCCAGTTCGGAAATCGCATCGTTTGCTGATACTAGGGAATATTCGGCGTCGGCAACCTGAACCCCGAAGGGGAGCCTTTCGGCTAGGCGGTTTTGAGCGATGAAATAACCAGCTTCCAAAATTAGGAATCCGCCAAAGATCAGAAAAAACGGCAGAAAGTGTCGGAACGATAAAAATGACTTTTTAAACAAGAATAAATTTTGTGTTCAGAATTTTAGCAAATTTCTCCTCCGCCAAGACATTTCTGATTTTGGAAAAAGGCGACAGTTTGTCCGGGGGTGACCGCACGCACTGGTTCGGTAAATTCGAAAGTAGCTTGAGTTCCCGATAGATGAATTTTCCCAGGTACAGCTGGAGCACGGTAGCGAATCTGCGCTAGGATCTTGGCTCCGTTTTTAGGCGGCTGACTAATCCAACTTAGTTTTTTTGCTTTCAACTTCTGCGTGAAAAGCTCGCGGTTGGGTGCGACCAGGACTTCATTTTTCTTCAGATCAAATCCGGCGACGAAAAATGGTTCAGGCATGCCACCGAGCTCGACTCCACGGCGTTGGCCGATGGTATAGAGCGGTAGCCCTTGATGTTTACCGACGATTTGTCCATTCAGGGTTCGAATTTTACCCGGACGGAAAACTTTTCGCGGCAAATGTTTTTTCAGGAAATCGCCAACTTCCGTTTTTTCCAAGAAACAAATTCCCGAACTTTCTTTCTTTTGGGCGAGTCTGCCAAAGCCGAGAGCTTGCGCTTTCTTTTTTACGTCAGACTTTTTTAAATTTCCGAGAGGGAAGACTACTGATTTCAATTTCTCTTCGGTCAGACGGCAGAGGAAATAAGACTGGTCTTTTTCACTGTCGACACCGCGGAAGAGTCCGCCACGGCGAATGCGCGCATAGTGTCCGGTCGCGAGTCGGTCACAGCCGAGCTCACGCATTTTTGTCAGCAGCTTCCCAAATTTTATTTGCGGGTTGCAGATGATGCAGGGATTCGGCGTGCGGTTTTGAGCGTAACTTTTCAGGAAATTTTTGATAACTCTCTTTTCAAAATCTGCCCGGAAATTCAAAACATAAAAAGGAATTTTAAGCTTGGCCGCGACGGCGCGGGCTTCTCCGACACTAGAGTTTCGCTTCCCAAAAAGATCGAGGTGAACGGCAATGAGTTTGTGTCCACGTTTTTGCAAAAGCGCAGCTGCTACAGCCGAGTCCACACCACCCGAAATAGCACAGAGGATTTTCATCTCAGGCTTTTAGTCAACGCGTTCAATTTCTGCTCCGAGCTCGCGAAGTTTTTCCGCGAATTTTTCGTAACCGCGGTCGATGTATTCGACGTTCGTGACTTCTGAAATTCCGCGGGCGGAAAGCGCCGCGAGGACCATAGCTGCCCCGGCGCGCAAATCACAACTTGCTACTTTCGCTGCGCGCAGTTTCCCGTCGCCGAAAATCACAGCCTGATGCGGGTTGAAGACTTCGACGCGCGCGCCCATTTTTTCTAGCTCAAAAAGGTAATTCAGCCGACCGTCGAAAAGCGTTTCAAAAATCCGTGACTTACCTCTGGCTTGCGTGAGTAATACACCGAAGGGAGCTTGTAGGTCGGTCGGGAATCCCGGAAAGACTGCTGTTTTGATTTCCGTCGGCTCAAACCTCTGCGTCGGGGAAACTTCCAAGAAATTTGGTCCGACGAAAAATTCTGCCCCGACTTCTTCCAGTTTCTGAAAAAAGGAATCGAGTTGTTTGGGTACGACGTTCTCGATTCGGATTTTCCCACCAGTTAGCAGTCCAGCGATCGCGAAAGTACCAGCTTCCAGATAATCAGGTGTGGTGGTGTGAGCGGCTCCTGTTAGATTTTTCGTTCCGGAAACTTTGAGCGTGTGGCTGCCGACGCCGGAGATTTTCACTCCCAGCTTTTTCAAAAACTCACAAAGGTCGACGACATGCGGCTCGTAAGCTGCCATGCGGATTTTTGTCTCGGCTGCACTCAAGCTCGCTGCCATCAGTGCATTTTCTGTCGCCGTGACTGAAAGTTCGGGCAAGTTGAAAGCTGTTGGCTGAATGCCTGATTTGGCTTCGAATTTCAAAACGTTGTCGGTCGACTTATTTGTTGCTCCGAGCTTCTCCAGCGCGTAAGTGTGCGCGTGGACTGAGCGTTTACCAATTACACAACCGCCGGGGAAAGCGATTTCGGCTTTGCCAGCGCGAGCCAGGAGCGGACCGAGCAGCAGAATTGACGCGCGCATCTGACCAGCCAGCTCCGCTGGTACCTTAGTCGTTTTGAGTTTAGGTGTCTGAATCTCGACCGTATTATTCGCGAAAGAAAGCTTTGCTCCGAGAACTTCCAAAATTTCCAGCATTAGCCGTACGTCGGCAACGTCAGGAATATTGCACAAGGTGTATTTCTTGGCGGTCAGCAGAGTCGCTGCCAGTAGAGGCAGAGCGGCGTTTTTCGAGCCGGAAATTTTCACAGTGCCGGAAAGTGGCCGGCCGCCGCGAACGATGAATTTACTCACCGGGGGATTTTAGCAAAGAGTTTGTTTTGCGGAAAAACTAAACTAAAATCAAGCCTTGCCATAATTATGCGCCACGTAGATCAAGATGGTAGCGCTGAGAATATACGCGCGGTCTTGCGTGAGGGTATTCTGTATATAACCTTACCTAATAAGGCTGTTGAGGAATTTAAAGTTCGGGATAACTCCAGGATCTGGATTGCAGAAACCTTAGGTGAAGAAATTTGTTCTTCTGCTGATATGCCTGTCTACGGCTACACTTGCAAAATCACACTAGCTTTGAGATCTGCTTATCAGGATCAGCAGGATAGCGAGAATGAGAGGAAAGCAAAGTTTAGAGTCTATAACCCTTAGCGATAACAATTGATTTTCTCCTTTATTTTTGCTAAAATAGAAAAAATATAAACCACCAATAAAACCTAAAAGAAATGAGCAATCTTTCCAAAATTGCCCTGATCAAGGAGATGATCGACTCGGCTGAGGCGAGTCTTCGTGGGGCGAAACAATTACTGGCAGAGTTCACTGGGGACAGTGGCGGTGCGGAGATCCGCTCCAAGCTTTCCCGCTCGGCTAGTAAGCTGGATTCGACTGTTGATGAAGGCGGAAAGATTATTGAGGGCGTTTTCGACGGCAAATCTATGATTGGCCCGGATAAGCGCGAATATCCGGTCCCGGCGAATTACGCTTCGAAATCTAAATTAGTTCCAGGGGACGTAATGAAACTAACTGTCGCTCCGGACGGTAGTTTCACCTACAAGCAAATCGGTCCAGTCGAGCGCAAGCGTGTGGTGGGCCCACTGACGAGCGAAGAAGGCCAGTACAAAGTTATTGCTGCCGGCAAGGCCTACAAAGTTCTGCTGGCGAGTGTGACTTTTTATCGTGCTGAACCTGGGGACGAAGTTGTGTTGCTTGTGCCAGCGGTTGGCGAATCCGAATGGGGCGCAATTGATAACGTCATCCCGCGCATCCAGGCTGAGATGGAAGCCGAGGAAAAGATTATTTCTGAATCCAAAAAGGCAGCGAACTCAGTCGATCCCGAAGAGGATGACTCTGTCACAATCTCTGAAAAGGCTGAAAAACCAAAGAAAAAAAATGGTAAGAAAAAGAAAAGCGAGGACTAATATCCGTTGAGCTGGCGGGCAAGATTGGTTAGTTCGCCGACGTGATTGAAGATATAGTCGGCGCGGTTTTCTTTGAATTCGGTGCGGTCGCACACTCCAGTCAGTACACCCACGAAAGGCGCGTGGGCTTTTTGGGCTGCTGTGAGGTCTAGTAAGGAATCGCCTACAAATAGAATTTCCCGTGAGGATACTTTCAGTTTTTCGCAGGCGAAGAGGATTGGCTCTGGATCGGGTTTCGGTTTATTGATCAGATCACGTCCGACGACTGTATCGAAAAATTCCCAAATCTTAAGTTCGCGCGCTAACTTCTCGACGACTTCGACGCGTTTAGTTGAGACGATTCCAAGCTGTAAGCCTTTAGACTTTAGAAATTCCAAGGTCGGTCGAGTCTCCTGGACTAGGTCAATTTCATTGGCGTTATTACGGGTTGCTTCAATCTCGCGAAAACGCTTTTCGAAAGCATCAACGTCTTCAAGCTTAGTTATAATCCGGAAAATTTCAGGGAGTGGTCGGCCGATAAATTTACGCAGCTCAGCTGAGGCAGGGGCTGACAAATTACGCTCGCTCAGGACTCTTTCGAAAATAGAAACGAGTAGGTCTATCGAGCGAACGAGTGTGCCATCAAAATCGAAGAGAACGGCTTTTAGTTTCACGCCACTTCTTTTAAATTCCCGATAAAGAAAAGGCAACTTGTTTTTTGGTGGAATAAGCCTAAAATCGGCGCTCAAAATTGCAAAATATTACTAAGATACGTCAAGGCAAAAGTCTGGAAAAACTAGAGCGAGGACGCCTAAAATTCCAAACGGAAAGTTGTGTGCCCAAGATATAGTAGTTCACACAAAATTGAACCACAATTTATGCTTCGATCGAGAGCCAGTATCGCTGCACGCCGAGAGAGGATTCAAAAACTGAAACAGCAAAGACCCAAATCGCCCCGTCGGCGGTTAGCTGCGCAGGTTCTAGGTTTGGCAATTTTAGTGTTATTGGCTCCAGTTTTTTTGCCGAGTGGGGCGACGGCTGAATTAGTCGATTCGGACTACAGCAGTGGTGATCTGTTGGCCATTGATTCGCCAACTTTCACACTGGATTCGATTGCAATGACAGAAGACGGATTCCTGATCAAAAATGCCGGACAGAGTGCTGAGATTGATAACTCTGATCTCTGTGATCCGATTGAATACACGGTCGAAGATGGTGATGTGCTTTCATCGATCTCCCGTAGGTTTGGGGTCTCGATGGATACGATTGTCTGGGAGAACAACATCACCAATCCGCACCAACTGAAGCCAGGGACTAAACTTTCGATCTTACCTGTTTCAGGGATTACTCATGAGGTGCAATCTAGCGATACGATCGCGAAGATCGCCAGTAAATACGGCATTGACGAAGAGGTTATCTGTAAACAAAACCAGATTGAAGAGGATTCTGAATTAATTGCTGGAGCGAAAATTATTATCCCTGGGGGCAAGAAAACTATCCGGGCTAGCAACGGGACATATTTAGCTTCCACTGCTCCGGGGACTTACGCCAGTTACCAGCCGCCGGTTGCAATCGACGGTGCGATTATCGTTGCCAATGGCGCTCAGGATAAGGATGGCAAGTGGATGGTCAAACCAACCAGCGGCGATTATACAAATTACTTCCGCAGTGGGCACTGGGCAGTCGACATTGCTGATGCTTCCAGGCCAGCTATTCATGCGGCGGCAGACGGAACGGTCGTGAAGGCACAGTGCGGCTGGAATGGTGGTTACGGTTGCGTGATTGTGGTTGACCACGGCGACGGTTTCCAGACGCTCTACGCGCATCTATCCGAGCTAGGTGTCACAGTCGGAGATTCGGTTGAGCAGGGCGGTGAAATCGGTACGATGGGGAATACGGGTCGTGTTTATGGCAAGACTGGTATCCATCTGCATTTCGAAGTAGTCGATAACGGCAAGAAGAAAAACCCGTTAGCGTTTTACTAGAGTCTGAGTCCCAGTTTTGTTTTGCTTAGCTTAACTTAGCTTAGAGTCTATGTTTTTTGGGCATTAAAAAAGGGGAGCGGCGGCCAAGGGTTTGGCCGCCGCTTAATTCCCCCCTCAGCTTATCTTTGTAGCCTCGCGTAACACATTGTGACTATGACACATAGTGCCGTGGTCAATGGTCTACCCAGCAATTCGTTGAGTTCATCAATGCTCGGATAGAACGTTAGTGACAATATTGTGGAATTGTCATATGCCGTGTACAGGCTGATCACAGTTATTAGGAAGGATCTTTTTTTTACGTCAATCAAAATTCTGTGTAAGCCCCCCCATGGATCACATGCGACTATATCACCGCGGATTACATTTTTATATTCGTACAGGTCCACTATCTTGAGGGTGTTTGGCTGCAGTAGAGCAAAGTCGTTACTTATTGCTCTGGCCTCGCTTGAGCGTGCGAAGGCGAAAATCGTTAGGGCTATTATTAAGCACAAGGTTAGTTTTCTCGACATGACCATACCCTCCTATAAGTTTGTGTCCTATAAAATGGAGTGAAAAAGTGTAGCGGAGAGGGGATTCGGTCTCGAACCGCAGCATCCCTTGGGCTCCGCGTATTACTAAACCGAATGAATCTCCGCTAAATGGGATTTCAAAGAGCTCGAAAGAGCTTGATTTTAAATTTGTGTATTTAAACCGTCAATTTTTAAACTTTCTTTTTTAGTAGCGCGCGCATTTCTGGTGTGATGGCCTGGGTTAAGAATAAAACTGTGATGTAAACAGCTCCACCAGCCGGGATCAGGAAGAGCACCCCTTTATTACCACCGAAGAAATTGAAAAAGAGTGGTTCTAGCCACCAGACCGATACACCCATAGTGAGTGCAGCTAAGAGAGCTTTGGCGGCAGTCCCCAGCTTGAATGAAATTCCTTTAAGCATTTTGCGCAGGAATAGAAAGCCGAGGATGCAGACAAAAATTTGGCTAGCGACGGATGTGGCGGCTGCGCCGCGGAATCCCCAAAACGGGATTACAGCGATATTACTCAAAAGGTTGAAAACAACGGCTGCAGCATTCACGTAAAAGAGCTTAATTTGGGCGTTGCCCGCCAGCAGGGAGAAACCAAAAAGGTTCCCGATGTATGCCAGTAGCATTGCGATGAGCAAAATCTGCAGGGCGAGATCTGATCCGTAGAAGCCGATTGCGTAATTCGACAAAAACTCTGGCGAGGAAACGAGCGCGATGATCGGGTAAGCGAGCGCGATGCCGCCGACCGTGATTGGTAGGCCGACGAGTGCGAGGAAATCAAAGGCGTACTGCAAAAGTTTTTTCAGCCGATCGCGATTAGTGCGATAAAGCCTAGCGATTGAAGGCAAGGCGGAATTCAGGAAGAAAATAGAAATGACGGCTAGGTTTTCCATTACCCGTGCGGCGACACCGTAGATGCCGACTTCCTCCTGTGTGCGCATCAGCGAGAGCAGGATGACATCGATTCGCACGTAAATCGTCGCGAGCAAAACCGCACCGCCGTAGGGCAGGGTTTTTACCATTAGTTTTTTCCAGAACTTGAAATCGAAGCGCAAGCGCAGAGTATCACGCCTAGCAGCCCAGAAGACGATCGCGACTTGAAAAAGGCCACCGACAGCACCAGCGACCAGGAGCTGAAAAAATCCAGATTGTGGATCGTCAGGGAAGTAGCGGAAGATTGTCGCCAGCATCCAACCCAACGCTATGAATTTGGAGGCGATCAGGCCAAGCACATTCCACTGCATTCGGAGATCGACCTGGAGCAGTGAGGAAAGTGTACCGAAAATGAGTGTCAGGAATGTGGTAGCACTAGCGATTGCGACACCGGCCGGAATCGGTGTGCCTGAGTATTTCGGTATCAGAAACGCTGCACCAATCGCTGCCAGCATCGCACCGGTCGCGAGACAAAGCCGCAAAGCGAAAACGTTTCCAAAAATTTCAGTTCTTCTTTCCGGTGCTGCAGACATTTCTTTCACAGCGATTTGGAAAATTCCGAAATCAGCGACGATAGCGAAGAAGGCGAGAAATTCGTAAACCGTCGTGTAGGCTCCGTAACCAGCTGTGCCAAGATAACCTGAAATTATTTTCAAAATTATGATCGAGACGGCAGCAGTAGTCAGGCGCCCGATAGCCTGAACGGCGGTATTCGATAAAACTTTTTGGGCAGTATTCATTGGTTTGGAGCTTGGAACGTGAAACTTAGAATTTGGAGTCGAGATATTCTTGCAAGATTATCCGCGCAGATTCGGAATCCACCAAATTTTTTTGTTCGCGCGAATTCAAATTCGCGTTTTGAAGATTCTTTTCAGCAAGTTTGGTAGTAAAACGCTCATCGATGAATTCAAGCGGGACTGCGACTTTGGCATCTAAACTTTCTGCGAAAGTGCGTGCCTGATGAGTTTGTTCAGTTTCCTCACGAAAACCAAGCGGCAAGCCGAAGAGAATCTTCTCAATGTTTTCTTGTTCTACGAGCTCGACTAAGTTTGTGAGCGCGTCACCGTCGTTTACCAAGAAGTCTCGTGCTGCTGCGACACCGATTTTTGAGTCGCCAACTGCGATTCCAATTCGTTTTTCTCCGAAGTCGAGAGCGAGCAATTTCATTGGTGGGATAGTGGGATAACAGAATATTGGAATAAGGGCAGTTGATCTCCGGACCGCTATTCCATTATCCCATATTCCACTATTCCTAAATAGCCTCGGTGAAAAACCACTTTAGGAAATTCCAAACTCCAAAATTACCAGTAGTCTCACGCGATTCACGGATGAACCAAGTTGGTAAATTGGCTAGGCGATCGCGCTTTAGGGCAATGCGTCCGAGATTGAAACCTTTTAATTTTTTATCGACAGCGTAGGAATAAGTCGGCGTGTAGAGCATAACTGCCGGAACTTCTTCGCTCAAAACTTCACGCAGATTAGCTAGGCGTTTGCGGCGCTCACTGGAATCAAAACTAGAACGGATTTGTTCGAGCCAAGCATTGACGGCACTGGACTTCAGGTTCGAGAGATTACTGCCGCCTTCGTGAGCTTCCGAAGAGTGCCAGAAAGGATAGGCATCGAGGTTATAGCCGAGATTTTGGCCGAAGAGGACGATGTCGTAGTCGCGTTTATTTAGCCTGCTCAAGAAATCGGCAGCTGGTAGGCGTTCGATAGTCAGCTTGACTCCACGCTCGCGCCACTGGCGAGCGATCTCTTCAGCTACATCCAAAAACTCCGGTTGGTTCTCAGAAATCAAAACCTTCAAGGCGAGCGGTTCGCCATCTTTATAACGCAGGCGGAGAGTTGGTGTAGGTGTTTCTGGTTCGGCTTCATCTTCCTCAAGGTCTTCTGTCGGAGTTGCTGGGATGATCTCAGCTTGGCTTTGTGCGGCCAGCCAAGTTTCCCGGACTGCCGAATCAGACGAATAAAAAATCTTAATGCGATCAATCTCACCGTTTTGGTTTTCTACAATGTATTCGTTTTCACCCTCTTGGAGGGTGCCGAGTGCGATCGAGGCTTTGTAGGTCCAGCTGCCTTTCTCTGGTGAGAAGAGTGAGAGCTGATAACCATTTACAATAATTTTTGTTGAACCTGCGGGGGCGACTCCGCCGAGGAAAAATTCCGCTTGGTCAGTCGCGTAATAATCGTCTCTGCTTGGTTGGGAAATTAACTGCGGTGAGTTTTCGGCTGCTGGAGTAGCTGATTCGGCGACACCTGATTCGAGCTCAGTCTCGACTGCTTGGACTGGTTCGTTATCACGGTACTGCCAACCAGCATCGAAGAGTGCACCATCAGCCCGAGAGGCGTCAGACTCATATTTCCAGTCGGCTGAGGCGATCTCTAGGAGTGGTGTGTCAATGACTTTGACGCGGCCGCCACGGACTTCCGCGACCTTTTCTTTGTCGGTCGCCAACTGTAAGCCGAGACGCAATTTTTTGTCTTTGAGAATATCGCGTTCAGTGTTGAAAAATAAGCCGACGTATTGTGGCAGAGTGAAATCTTGCAGCTCAAGGCGGGCGTCATTTTGGAGACCCTTAATCGTTTTTTCGCTTAAATCTTTTGTGCCGAGGATGCCCTCCAGATTTTTGACGAGCTCATCTTCGCTGCCAAAGATTCTAAAAATCACCGAATCAATATAAGGCCGTCCGCGGTAATAGTTTTCGAAGGCCGAAAGGCGAATCGCGTTCGCACCGATCGAATCGATGAGATAAGGCCCACAGCCAACCGGATTGAGATTGAAATCGTTAGTCAGTAGTTCAGCCGGAGAAATATCTTCTAAAAGATGCTTTGGAAGCAAACCGACTGTCGTATTGTAAATAAAGAAAGCATATTTCTTTTGGAGTGTCATCGTGACTGTTCGGTCATCGATTTTGGTGATTTCGACTCCATAGAAGTCGTTGGCGATCGCGGGATTAGGGAAGTTCTCATCTTGGATAATATCCCGAAAAGTGAAGATCACATCATCGGCTGTGACATCTGCGCCATCCTGCCATTTCACGCCATCACGGATGCGGAAAGTGTAAGTCCTCTGGTCGGCAGAAAGCTCGTGGTCGGCAATACCGTCCACAATGGAATTGCTGACTGGATCAAAACGCGTAAGCCCACAAAAGATTAGACTGGTGAGATCGCGATCAAGATTAGTCTGGGCGAGCACAGGGTTGAGGAAATTAAACTCACCGACTACGCCTTCGACGAAAGTCCCGCCCTTGGTAGGTGTCGGTTCAGAGTTTTCTAGATAAAAGCGATTACCGATTTGAAAAGCGGAAATCAAAATCACCAAACTCAAAACTCCGACCAAAATCTTCTCGGTTAATGAACACGAATTAAAAAGCTTCAGAATTCCCACAGTGTGCAGTTTTTAGACGAAGAGGTAAGCGAGCGCCCCGCCGAAAAAAATTAAGGCGAAAAAAATCGTCGCATTCACGAGTAATTTATCAACGCCACGTTTGCTAGAAAATCCACTACCGCTACCGCCGAAAGTAGCTGAAAGACCGGCGGATTTATTCTGCAGCAGAATCGAAAGTGCGAGTAGAATGGCGGAGGCGATTTGGACGTAGAAGAGGGCGGTTTGCATTGCTTGGGTTATTTTAGAGATAAAGATCAGAGACAATTCGTGAATTGTCTTTACAGGATTGTCTTTATTTACGTACGAGCCAGTGAGTGAAGATATTGAAGAGTCCGAGGATAATCGCAGCGTAGAGATAAGTCAACCAAACGTTTTGACCTTCGACCAAAACCTGAAGAGTTGTGAGGTCGAGCGTGTTGAGGATCCAAACGAGCAATCCAAAAACTAAGCCATTGACGATGAACATAAATAGTCCGGCTGTGAGGAAGGTAATTGGCAGGGCGATAATCTTGAGCAGTGGTTTTATGAAAAGGTTTAAAACGCCAAGCGCGATACCAGCGATCAGGAAGACGAGGATATTGAAATCCGGTTTAGCCGGGCAAACTTCCACAGCATTGCCGACGAAACAGAGGTCGGTGAGGACGTAGTCCACGACATAAAGTCCGACTGAGTTGGCGATGATTGAGAGTATTGTGCGTCTAATCATTGGTGGTTACTAGTTACTGGTTGCTAGTTTATTTTAAAACCAGGCTGGTGCCAATTTTTTATTCAGGGAGCCCGAAACATGAAACATGAAGCATGAAACATAAAACATGAAACATGAAGCATGAATTAACCTTATATTTTCTTAACGCCGATTTTGATCTTATCGAGCGTGCTTTCGGCATTAGGAGAATCAATTTTTTTAGAGACTTTTTCAGCCAGCGTCTCGGTGGCGATGTATTCTTCAAATTTGGCGAGAACACTATCGGCTCCTTCCATTTGCAATTCAATCCGGTCGGAGACATCGAAATCAGCCTGTTTCCGCAAATCCTGAATCACACGCACTAGATCGCGCGCCTGGCCTTCTAGCTCGAGTTCGGGCGTGATTTTCGTGTCGAGGGCGACGACGATACCTTCATCCGACTCAACTGCCGCTCCGGATTTGCCGCGGAAGCCAATTGAAATTTCCTCACCAGACAAAACTTCGTCCAGAATCTTCACACCGTCTTTAGTGATTTCAAATTCCCCAGCTTTAGCCGCCGCAATTATTTTTTGAATCTTTGCCCCAAACTTCTTACCGGCAACTCTGGCATTCACATCGATAGATTGCTCGGCGATTTCTTCTGGATTTTTCGCAAGTTCAAGGTCTTTCACATTTAATTCTTCGCGAATCGTACCGAGATCAAGTTTAATTTTTTGAGGCAACGCAACGGTAGCCTGGGCGAGTGGCTGGCGAACTTTGATCTTTTCATTAGCGCGAATCTTGAGACCAAGCGAAATGATCTTGCGAGTCGTGTCGACTTCTTCCGATAAATTTTCATCAATTTGTGATTCGTCAGTTTTCGGCCAATCTTGTAAATGCACCGATTCCGTGCCGCCGAGGTCGAGCCAGATTTTTTCGGCGAGGAAGGGTGTGATTGGTGCCAGTAATTTCGCGACTGTTTTGAGAACTTCGAAGAGCGTGGCATAGGCAGCGTTCTTGTCGTCATCAGATTCCGATTTCCAAAAACGACGGCGGGATCGGCGGACGTACCAGTTGGTCAGTCCGTCGAGAAAATCCGCGAGCGGGGCGGCGGCTTTTTGAATTTCATAATTTTCGAGGTGGTCGGTCATCTCGCGTACCAAAATGTTCAGCTCAGACAAAATCCAGCGGTCAAGCGAATTTTCTGGGCGCGAATTCGGATTCGCGCTTTCGGGCGAAGGTTGCCAGCCGTCGGCGTTGGCGTAAGTCGTGAAGAAATAAAAAGTATTCCAAAGCGGCAACAGGATTCCGCGGAGGATTTCTTCGACTCCGCGCTCACTGAAACGCAGGTCGGAGGCGTGGACGACGGGAGAATTCATCAGGTAGAGCCGCATCGCATCCGCGCCATAGTTGTCGAAAATTTTCTGCGGCGGTGGGAAGTTCTGTTTCGACTTCGACATCTTCTGTCCGTCCTCGGATAGGACGAGTCCGGAACAAACACAATTCGCAAAAGCTGATTTATTTTGAATAGCCGTCGCGAGGACGTGCAGGGTGTAGAACCAACCGCGGGTTTGATCTTGGGCTTCAGCGATGAAGTCAGCCGGGATTTTCGCTTTTGCTTTCTCGCCGAACTGCGCGAAAGGCATCGAGCCGGATTCAAACCAACAGTCGAGCACTTCTGGAATCCTGCGCATTTTCGCGCCACATTTGCAGTCGATTTCGATTTTATCGACGAAGTGTTTGTGTAAATCTGTGATAGTTACTGGTTGCTGGTTGCTGGTTGCTGAAAGTTTCTCTAGCTCGGCTTTCGAGGAAACGCATTTCAACGCTTGGCATTTTTCACATTTCCAAATCGGAATCGCTGAGCCCCAGAAGCGGTTGCGTGAGATGGCCCAATCGCGGGCGCCTTCTAGCCATTTGCCGAAGCGGCCATGCTTGATGTGTTCGGGCACCCAGTTGATCTTTTCATTGTTCGTAAGCAGATGTTTTTTTAATTTCTCGACTCCGACGAACCAGCTTGAGGTCGCGTAATTCAAAAGCGGGGATTCGCAGCGCCAACAGAAAGGGTAGCTGTGCTTGTAATTTTCGCTGGCAAAAATCTTGTCGCCGAGGAATTTCACAATTTTCTCATCCGTCTCGCGCGGATTTTTCAAAGGCTTCACATCGAGGCCTGCAAATTTATTCTTGGCGTCGCCGAATTCTTCGGAAAATTTCCCATCGAGGCCGACGTTTTGAATAATCGGCAAATTCTCTTTTTTAGAAAGATTGTAATC
>JAIPIJ010000010.1 GCA_021734705.1 Candidatus Peribacteraceae bacterium | reverse complement strand
AAAAATATCGACGTCGAGATTCCGCGGGATAAATTGACCGTGATTACCGGCCTCTCGGGATCCGGCAAAAGTAGCCTCGCCTTCGACACGATCTACGCCGAAGGCCAGCGGCGCTATGTCGAGAGTCTTTCGGCTTATGCAAGGCAATTTCTCGGTTTGACGAATAAGCCGGATGTGGATTCCATCGACGGCCTCTCCCCCGCTATCTCCGTCGACCAAAAATCCGCCAGTCGCAATCCCCGCTCGACAGTCGGCACAGTTACGGAGATTTACGATTACCTGCGTCTGCTCTTCGCGAAAATCGGCGAACCGCACTGTCCGAAATGCGGCAAGAAAATTGAGCGCCAGACCACTAGCCAGATTGTCGATGCCATCGCCAAAATGCCGGAAGGTAGAAAGATTCTACTGCTCGCACCAGTCGTCGTAGACCGCAAAGGCGAACACGCAGCGGAGATCGAGAAGATTAAGAAAGACGGCTTCGTGCGCTATCGTGTCGACGGGAAAATCGTCACGATCAGTGAAGAATTGAAGCTTGATCCGAAGAAAAAGCACACTATCGAGATCGTCGTAGATCGCCTCGTCGTGAAGGATCTGAAACCGATTGTGAAGAAATTGAGCGACGGCACACCAATCGAGCAACCGAATCCCGACCGTTCACGCTTGGCTGATTCTGTCGAACTCGCTCTGAAGAGTGGTAATGGTGTGATCAAAGTCCTGGGGGTAGAAAATCCCCCCAACCCCGCATCAAGTGCGGGACAGGCTCCCCCTTTACGAAAGGGGGGTGCGAAGCAGGCACCTGAAATAGCAGAAGAGACTAGCAGAGCGGGGGGATTCGACGAGCAAATCTTTTCCGAAGCTTTCGCTTGTCCGGATTGTGAGGTATCACTGCCCGAGATTTCTCCCAGAATGTTTAGCTTCAATTCCCCGCACGGAGCTTGTCCTGAATGCCACGGACTGGGATCCAAGCTGACCGTCGATGAAAAGAAGATCATCCCAAACCCGGATCTCTCGATCGAGGAAGGCGCAATTCTGCCTTGGGTTACGCTGGCATCGACGGATTTTTACGGAAACATCTTGCGCGCGGTCGCAGAAGCCTACGATTTTGATTTGAAAAAACCTTGGAAAAAGATGAGCAAGGCGGCCCAGGAAGTCGTACTGCACGGCACTGGCGACGAGCGCTACGAGATAAGCTTCAATGGAGATCGTTTCAGCGGTGAATACTCGACTAAATTTGAAGGCGTGATTCCGAATGTCGAGCGCCGCTACCGGGAGACTGATTCTGACTTCGTGAGGAATAAACTGGAGCGCTTCATGCTGCTCAAAGATTGTGAAGCCTGCCACGGCAAAAGGCTGCGCAGCGATGTGCTTGGGATCACGCTGAATGAGAAAAATATTATTGAGACGACTGCACTCGCAATCTCGGATGCCCGGAAATTTTTCGTAAGCTTGAAACTCTCGCCGACTGAGAAAAAAATCGCGAACCTGATCCTGAAAGAAATCGATGCTCGGCTTTCCTTCCTTGAAAACGTCGGCATCGCCTATCTCACACTCGACCGCGCCGCGAATACTTTATCCGGCGGAGAGGCCCAGCGCATCCGGCTAGCAACCCAGATCGGCTCGAAACTCCAGGGCGTGCTCTACGTCCTAGACGAGCCTTCGATTGGCCTGCATCAGCGGGACAACGCTAAGCTGATCCAGACGCTGACCGAACTGCGCGATCTGGGCAACAGTGTCATCGTCGTCGAACACGATGAGGAAATTATGCGCGAGGCAGATTTCATCGTCGATATCGGACCAGGCGCCGGGCGCCACGGCGGACGCGTCGTCTGTGCTGGCACACCAAAGGAAATCATGCAGGCCAAGAACTGCAAAACTGGAGAATACCTCTCGGGTAAACGCCAAATCGAGACACCTAAAAAACGGCGCAAAGGCAGCGGCAAGTTTCTGAAAATCGTCGGTGCAACCGAGCACAATCTCAAAGACGTCGAAGTGAAACTCCCACTCGGTACTTTCATAGGAGTTTCGGGAGTTTCGGGCAGTGGCAAATCTAGTTTGATTAATTTCATCCTAGCGAAACGCCTGCTGCGCGATCTCAACCGTTCGAAAGACGTCCCGGGAGCGCACAAAGACTTCATCGGCATCGAAAATCTCGATAAAGCTATCGTGATCGACCAAGCTCCAATCGGTCGCACTCCCCGCTCAAATGCCGCGACTTACACGGGTGTCTTCACGGATATTCGCGACCTCTTTGCTAGCACACCGGAAGCCAAGCTCCGCGGCTACAAGTCGGGAAGGTTCAGCTTCAACGTGAAGGGCGGACGCTGTGAGGCCTGCGGTGGTGACGGCTTGAAAAAGATTGAGATGCACTTCCTCCCGGATATTTATGTGGAATGTGAAGAATGCCATGGCCGCCGCTACAACCGCGAGGCACTCGAGATCACCTACCGCTCAAAAAATATCGCCGATGTGCTCGAAATGACTGTCGAAGACGCGGCGGAATTTTTCACCGCCCAGCCCGCGATCAAAAAGAAACTCGACACATTAGTCGATGTCGGCCTGGGTTATCTGAAGCTCGGACAATCCGCGACCACGCTCTCCGGAGGTGAAGCGCAGCGCATCAAACTCGCAACGGAACTCTCAAAACGCGCCACTGGCAAAACCCTCTACATCCTCGACGAACCGACGACTGGCCTGCATTTCGACGATGTGAAACGCCTGATCGAAGTCCTGCAACGCCTAGTCGATGCGGGTAACACGATGGTCGTGATCGAGCACAACCTCGACGTCCTGAAATCTTGCGATTATCTGATCGACCTCGGACCCGAGGGCGGCTCCGCCGGAGGCGAGATCATCGCCAGCGGCACCCCCGAGGAAGTTGCGAAAGCCACGAAGAGTTTTACGGGGCAGTATTTGAAGAAGATGTTGAAGGCGTAGCGTAAGGGGCGGTTTGAAACCGCCCTTTACTTTTAGGCGTATCTTGTACTCTTTTCCTATCATCCTGTATCCTTTCCTCGTGAATCTAACTGAATTCCTCGCCAAGACCGAGCCAAATTTACAAAAAGTGATTCTGGCTTTTGCAGAATCCGCCAAGCAAATTGATTCGGAAATTCGGACTCATTCGACTGATAAAGCTGGCACCAAAAACGAATTTGGTGAAGAGCAACTCGCGCTCGATGTCGCCGCCGACAAGATTATTTTCGCTGAACTAGAAAAATCCGGAGTGGTGGCGACCGCAGCCAGCGAAGAGCAGTCGGAGGAAAAGGCTTTAAACCCAGATGGAGAATTTTCAACAGCCTGTGATCCACTAGATGGCAGCAGTCTCGTCGATGTGAATCTTGCCGTCGGTACAATTTTCGGAATTTGGAAAAGTAAAAAATTAATTGGCGAGACTGGCCGAGGCTTGGTCGCTGCCGGTTATGCTGTCTACGGACCACGCACGACTTTTATTATTGCGATTGATTCCGCTCCGGCTGAATTCACACTACAGGAGAACGGCGAATGGAAACTGACGATTGAAAAAATGGAAATCGGCGAAGGTAAAATGTTCTCGCCGGGTAATCTGCGGGCTTGCGCGGAAAACAAGGAGTACCTCGCACTCTTGGATTTCTGGGCTGAGAATGGCTACCAGCTGCGTTATTCCGGTGGGATGGTACCCGACATTCACCAAATCCTTGTGAAGGGTAAAGGCATTTTCAGCTATCCCGGCAGTGAAAGCTGCCCAGCCAAGCTGCGCTTGGTCTACGAATGTGCGCCATTAGCCTATCTCGTCGAACACGCTGGCGGTGCTAGCTCAGACCTCGAGAAATCAATCCTCGACCAAGAAATTCAGAGCCTCGAGCAACGTACCGTCGTCGCGCTTGGTTCGCAAGAAGAAGTCGAGCGTTTTGAGAAATTTCTGACGGTCTAAAGTTCGCGGATTTCGGAAATCGCACCGTTGATTTGGAAAGTAATTTTTCCAGTAGCCTTTTTGGAATCACGTCCGTAGGACTTAATTTTCTCTGCAACAAGCGGAAAAATTTCCTTAAAAGAATCTGGTGAATGCACTCGAACCAGCGCAGTCGGCCCGACAAAGTCACGCATGGCGACCAAATAATTTTGCGAATCTCTGAGTTGCTCCAAAAGCTTATTATCCGTCTGATCGCGCCCAATCACTGAGAAAGAGGATTTCCCGAGAATTAAAAAACGTCCGATTTTAAGCAGTTTGACGTCTTCGGCGCCGGCCTCGGGATAATGCTCAAGTAGAGTCCTCAGCTTCTGAGCAAAAGTCGGCTCTGTCAGCAGGCAGCCGCCGGCCGGCGCCGGATAATCCTGAATGCCAAATTTTTTCGCCAGCGCCATCTGCGGCTTACGTGAACGACCCGAAAGATCCAGTAATTTTTCACGATCAACTAAACCCTGCTCCTCAAATGAAGTCGGCGGCAGAAGTTTAGCCGACAGCGGACGTAATATTTCGACCCCGGCATACTTGGCAACTCGCCCCAGCGCCTCGCGATTTTGCGAAAAAGGCCGCTGGCCCAACACTTCCCCACTCGCAATAATCTGGAAATTATTCTGCTCGGTAAAATCATGCGCCTGGCGGAACATCGCCGCATGGCAGTCGAGGCAAGGATTGAGATTTTTACCAAAACCATGCGGAGGATCTTTGACTAGATCAAGAATTTTTTCAGAAAAATCTTCCTTGAAAATCTCAATCCCTAGATTTTCCGCCGCTCGTTCGGCTTTCTCTGAACTGAAAAATGGTGAAACAAAAGTCAACGCAGCAACCTCACAACCAGCCGCCTCCAGAACTTTAACCGCGAGCTGGGAATCCAGTCCACCGGAGAAAACGACAAGCGCACATTTTTTTTTAGAAGACACTATGAGATTTTAACTTGAATTAAAGTATTTGACTGAAAAAAATTTTATTGTAAAATTAATCAACATGTCCCCATTAGAGCATCAGGCAACCGAATCGGAAGTTTTTCAAAAAAATATAATTGCGATCCCCGGAACGCAAAATACTCCTTTCCATTGGGAAACTTTTCGCGATGAGTCCGCGAAACTTGGAGTCGGTGTACACCCAATCACTGCACCCGGACGCAGCGCGGGGCCAAAATTCAGCCAGAATTACGACCCAGGTTTTGCTGAATTCCGCGATGCAATTTGGCTATCAATTGAGGAAAAATTAAAAGACTTAAACCAAAAACCAGTCTTGGCTGGCCATTCACTGGGTGGGCTTTTCGTACAATATTTTTTAGCTGATTCTAAAAAAGCACGACTTTTCGAAGCGGGTCTCCTGCTCGCACCGACCACCCCACCCGGACTCCCCGGTCCGAGCAAAGAATTTTTGGCAGATAATAAATGGCCAGCTCTCAAATTATTTTTCAGTCGAGCACTCGGCAGTCACGAGCCAGTCGCGATGCATCCGGACATCGTGCGGAAATATCTTTTTGGAGAAAATAGTGGAATTCCAAAAGAACGCATCGACGAATTAATCGCGCAGCGAGTTCCCGAGTCAAGACAGTTGCTGATCGACTTGATGGCGGTTCGTTCGAAACTTTTTCGCTTTTTGTCGCGGCAAAAAATCGAGAAAATCGCACTTGAAAAAATAAAAATCCCGGTTCATATTTTTTCTGGGAAAAAAGATCAGGTTACCCCTCCGGAAGGCGCCTGTGCGATAAAAAATGCGATCGGCGGAAATACAAATTGTAAAATTTTGGCAAATGAAAAGCACGGCTTAATCGAATCGCGCGCGGTCATCCGAGAGGTGCTCGCTAAATTATTTCCCGAACTGTCTGTAGAAATTTAATTTTTGATCTCGACCCCATCAGACAAGGCTTTGATTGATTTTTCTAGGTCTTCTCCTATCGCTACTGAGAAGGGCACTTTGACGCGTTTTACTTTTTTGGCATTTTCTGGAATCAAAATCTCGACGACCGCACCAGACTCAGATTTAGCTGAAACCAACAACTGTTTCAATTTAGATAAAATCGACGGGTCGGCCTCGGCTGGCAAAGAAATTTGGAGGGGCTGAGCCGGTTCGAGCGCCCTAACTGGATCAACAGACTTTGGAGCAGCTTTACCGTTGGAATTATCAATAAATCCGTTTTCTTCGGCATTTTTGCGCAAGCGCTCCAAATCAATCCTTTTAATTTCGTTCACAGAAATTTGGAAAGCGTCGTTGCGAACATCCAACCGCCCAGTCACAGAAACTAGCTCATCCTTTTCAATTTGATCGCCGAAGTGGGCGAAAACTTTCGGGAAAATCGAAATCTCGATAGAGCCAGTTGGATCCTCAATCGTCGCAAAAGCCATCATTTGACCGCTCTTCTTGGTGAGAATCTTGCGGAATTGGGTCACGATTCCACCGACCGTATGCGTCTTGCCGACATTTTTCTTTTCTAATTTCTCAACCAAGTGAAATTTTTTGCCCAACGCCTTCTTGAGCCCGGCCAGTGGGTGTGCCGAAACGTACATCCCGAGTAACTCCTTTTCCCACTTCAACTTTTGGGAACGGCTGGCAGGCGGGACATCCTCAAGTCTGAATTCTAATTTCGGCACTTCCCCGCCGTTATCGAAGAGCGATCCCTGAATCGTTTCCGCCTGGGTTTTCGTAGCTTTGGCAAATTCGGAAAGTGAAGCTGCGGAAGCCGCAATCGCCGCCCGCTCCCCGAGATCATCCAGCGCCCCGGAGAAAGCCAAAGCTTCTAAAGTCCTTTTATTAATCACGCTCGGATCAACCCGGCTCGCAAAATCCGCCAGCGATTCGAACTTACCGCCATTTTCCCGCGCATCGAGAATTGCCCGAATTGGGCCTTCGCCGACACCCTTGATCGCGTTGAGCCCGAAACGTACATCCCCGCCCGCCACGACTGTGAAATTTGCCAAAGACTCATTCACCGAAGGTGGCAGCACCTGCACGCCCATCTTGGAAGCTTCCTCGATGTCGATCGCCAGACGGTCCAGATTACCGTGGTCAGCCGTGAGCAGAGCGGCGAGAAACTCACTTGGAAAGTGTGCCTTGAGATAACCAGTTTCGTAGGCGATCAAAGCATAACAAGCCGCGTGGGACTTATTGAAACCGTAGCCAGCGAAAGGTTCGATAACCGCAAAGAGCTTCTCGGCTTCGGCCTTGGTATGGCCTTTTTTGATTGCACCGTCGATGAATTTTTTACGCTGTTCAGAAAGCAGTTTGGGTATTTTTTTCGCGACAGCTTTGATCATGAGGTAACCCTCACCGAGTGAAAATCCAGAGAAAGCCTGGGCAATCTGCTGAACCTGCTCTTGGTAAACCGCGATACCGTGGGTTTCCTCCAAAAACTCCTCCAGTACCGGGTGCGGATACTTCACCGACTTCGGATTATTCTTGCCGCGAATATAGGTCGGAATGTTTTCCATCGGACCCGGTCGGAAAAGCGCCACCATCGCAATCAGGTCCTCGAAACGTGTCGGCTGCAGATCCTTGAGATAGCGCCGCATACCGCTGGATTCAAACTGGAAGACTCCGGTAGTTTCCGCTTTTTGAAAAAGCTCAAAAGTTTGCTTGTCGTCCATCGGCAGAGCCGAAATATCAATCTCTGTATTACGCGTCCGACGGATGATATTACGGCACTTCTGAATAATCGTGAGATTACGCAGCCCAAGGAAGTCCATCTTCAACAGGCCGATGTCCTCAATCGGGTGCATCGAATACTGCGTAATGATGTCGTTCTCGTCGCCTGGAGCATTCTGGAGTGGTGTATATTCCGGCAGGCTCTTGTCGGCTATCACCACAGCGCAGGCGTGTACTCCAGCCTGGCGGATCACCCCCTCCAGTTTTTTGGCGATTTTCCAAATCTTCTTATAAGGCTCATTGCGAACAGCCTCGCGCAACAAAGGCTCAGCTTCATGAGCCTCGTCCAAAGTAATGCCTGGACGAGCAGGAATCAGCTTGGTAAAAGAATTCATCTCGGCGAAAGAAACCCCAAAGACCCGACCAGCATCTTTCACTGCGGCTTTGGCAGCCAGTGTGCCGAAAGTAATGATGCGAGCGACATGGTCACGCCCGTACTTCTGAGCAACATAATCCAAGACTTCGTCCCGCCGATTGTCGGCAAAATCAATATCGATATCCGGCATCGAGACCCGCTCGGGATTGAGGAAACGCTCAAAAAGCAGTCCGTAGCGCAGCGGGTTGAGGTCGGTGATACCCAGAGCATAGGCAATAATACTCCCGGCAGCTGAACCGCGGCCCGGACCGACTGTAATTCCAGCTTCTTTAGCATACTTCACGAAATCCCAGACGATCAGGAAATAACTCGCAAAACCCATTTTATTGATCACATCCAACTCATACTGCAGCCGCTCGAGGATACGTTTAGTCTCTTCTTTCGAAGGTGGTGTCTTGCTTTTGGGCGGACTTTCTTCGCCATCAACACGCCGGAATTTCTCCGGAATCGGAATGCCGAAACGATGGTTGAGACCTTCGTAACAAAGTTCGCGCAGATACTCTTCCGGCTTCTTTTGAAAAGGTGTCGTATAGGTCGGGAGCAAACGTTTACCGAGCGGGATCTCGACATTGCATTTTTCCGCTATTTTTAAAGTATTTTCGATAGCTTCCGGGGTATCGGCAAAAGCTTTGCTCATATCCTCCGGCGTACGCAAGGAATAATCATCATCCGTCATCTTCATCCGATTCTCGTCAGTAATCATGTTGCCAGTCTGAACACAAACCAAAACATCCTGCGCCTCAGAGTCTTCCGGCCTGACATAGTGGCAATCATTCGTCGCAACCAACGGAACTTCCATTTTCTTAGCTAATTCAATCACACGCTCGTTAGCTATTTTTTGCTCAGGCAAGCCAGGATGATCCTGAATCTCTAGATAAAAATTGTCCTTGCCAAAAAATTTCTGGTAACGCCTTGCCGCTTCCTCCGCTTCAGTGAAGTTTTCCGAAAGCAGCGCGCTGGGGATTTCACCCTTCAGACAGGCGGACATACAAATCAGGCCACTACTGAATTTTTCGAGCAAGTCGTAGTCCAAGCGCGGCTTATAATAAAAACCCTCGAGATTTGCCTTGGTTACTAGCTGGAGGATGTTTTGGTAACCCTCTAGGTCTCGCGCGAGTAAAACTAGGTGCCAGGGCTTGTTGTCCACACCGGACCGTTTTTGGTGGCGGCCATAACGTGCTAGGTAAGCTTCCACACCTAAGATCGGCTTCACCTCGGCCGCTTTGGCTTTCTGATAAAAATCCACCAAACCGTAAGCGTTGCCGTGATCCGTAACTGCTAGTGCTGGCATGCCGAGCTCTTTGGCGCGTGCGAGATAATCCTCCGGTTTGCCGAGACCGTCCAGAAGCGAATAATGCGTATGTGTATGTAGGTGCACAAAACTCATATCGCTGATTTTAACACGCGAAATCTGCCCAAATTTAGCTGACAGCAACTATCTACCAATGCTCTTCAGTGTAGCTGCACCCTCTTGAACATCCTTCACAAATCCACCAACCCACTGAAAAAATTCTCCAACCCACGGCAGGTTGCCTAGCACTTGCACGAGGACATAAACCGATATAGCCAAGACAACAGTTGCCCCAATCACGAAGCCCAGTCCGCGAAAAATCCCAGCTAGAAAATTACTCCATAGTATCCGCCAAGGTGAACGCAAATAGCGTACGAAATCATCTAAGCCTGTTGCGCTAACTTTTTCTGCCACTCTGCGTTCGGAAATTTTAACTTTACGATCCGTAACGAAATTTTTGACCTTATCAATCATCGCTGGAGATTTTATACCGCTTCGCTATAAAAATCATACCCATATACTTCGAATAGCCCTGAAGAGTATTTCTAAAATACTTTCCTAGTCCAAGCTCCGCGGCACTTAAGACTAGATTGAAGTATTTTGCCCATATAAAAAACACCGTCTTTTTCACGGTCTTTCTATTGCAAATTGAGTTTGGCAAATTCTTCGTTCACGATTCGACGAATATTTTGTTCGAAGTTCTGGCGTGAGAACTGGCGAGCGTGCGTACGAATTTTTTTCGGATCGAATTTCTTTTCGTTGGCGAAAAACTCCGCCAAACCGTTTTCGAGGCTTTCGGGAGTTTGGGAATCGAATAAAGTGCCTGTTTTCTTATGCTGGACCGTCTCAGTTGCACCTCCACGGTTGAAAGCTAAGACCGGCTTGCCGGCAGCCATCGCCTCGACTGGCGCAATCCCGAAATCATCCTCACCCGGGAAGATAAACCCCCGGCAACTGCCGAGCAGCTCGCGCACTTCCTGGTCACTTCGCCAGCCGAGAAACTCGATCGTCGGTCCGGCGATGGATTCTAGAAACTCCCGGCGTGGCCCATCACCGACGATTACCAGCCGACGGCGCAATTTATTGAAAACGGAAATAGCTAATTCGATTTTTTTGTAACCCGCCAGCTGTGAAACAATCAGGAAATAATTTTCGTGGTGGTCGCTGACACGAATCTTGGAGACTTCTACCGGCGGATGGACGACCTCAGAATCTGTCCGGAAATATTTTTGAATTCTTCGCTGCACCGTCGCGGAATTCGCTAAAAAACGATCAACCCGCCGCGCCGACAAGCGGCTCCAGATTCGTAAGTCCTTGAGCTTGGTGTTAAGCAGAATTTTCTTAATCCCGCTAATTTTATTTTCGTGCAAATACTCGTGCGAGTAGTCCCAAAGAAAGCGCGCTGGCGAATGGCAATAACAAATATGCCTATTTTTGAGCGGCAGCACTAAACCATGGGCAAAAGCCGAAGATGAGGAAATTACTAAATCGTAGTTGTCGAAATTAAAGCTTTCGACCGCACTTGGCAGAAACGGCAATAGAAACTTCGGCCGCTTGCGCAAGAACTCCGGGAGGTTTTGCAACCGTGAAGTCTCAACCCGCCACTTCGGAAAATCCTTGCCACAATTCGCCTCGTCATAAAGCAGGGTGAAAATCCTAGCCGATGGAAAAAGATCGGCTATCACCTTCGCGGTCTTTTCGGCACCGCCCATCCGTGTGAGATATTCGTGGACGATCGCGATGCGTGGTGTTTTTTGCATTTCGATTTTTATGATTTTAAAGCATTTGGTTTTGGGATTGGGTCTGTTTGACTTTTATACTAATATTTGATATAATAAAGATATACAGAAAAAACAAAATGCCTGAAGCTCACCGAACCAAGCTCGATGTCACGGGAAGCGGATACTTTATTAAAAGTGCCGAAATCGCACCAATACCTCCAGAACAAATAACATTAATGCAAAGAATGCGAGGGGCATTTAGAAAAGTTTTCCCAAAAAAAGATCAGCCCACTAATCTCTGAAAATCTTCTTCAGAAAGAACCTTCACCTTCAGTTCTTCCGCTTTTTTGAGTTTGGAGCCAGCATTCTCTCCGGCGACGAGAAAATCTGTTTTGGCGGAAATCGAGGAAGCGACTTTCCCGCCGAATTTTTTGATCGTATCCTTGATCCCCTGCCGCGAGAAATTCTCGAGTGTGCCGGTCACGACGAAAGTTTTGCCTGCCAATTTCTGAGGCTTCTTCTCTTCTTCGTGGATAATCCCAACGCCAACTTGCTCTAATTTAGTGAGTAGTTTCAAGTTTCCCTGATCCGCAAACCAGTCCCGTAGGCTCTCCGCAACTTTCTCCCCCACTCCTTCAATCTCCACCCAATTTTCAATTTTCTGCTCCTGCGCCCACTCTGCAAACTTTTGAACTCGTAGTTCGGAACCAGAGACTAGAAACTCAGCAGCGACAGCCGCCGCCGCAACTTCACCGACGAAACGAATTCCCAAACCAAAAAGGAGTTTCTCAAGATGGACTTTTTTAGCTGCCTGAAGTGATTTGATTAAATTATCAGCCCGCTTCTCTTGAAACAGCGACAGCTCAAGCAACTCATCGCGCGTCAGTAAAAATAAGTCCGCGGCATCCTCAACTAAATTTTGGTCAATCAGCTCAGCGATCACCTTCTCGCCGAGGCCATCGATATCCAGCGCGGACTTCGAGACGAAGTGCTGAAGCATTTCAAAATGAATCGCACCACAACTCGGATTCGGACAGCGCAACGCGACCTCGCCTTCAATTTTCTCGACTTTCGATCCGCAAACCGGACAAACTTTCGGCCGCGCAATTTTTTGGGAATCACTCGGGCGCAAGTCAGAAATCACTGAAATAACTTCAGGAATGATATCTCCGGCTTTTTGAATCACGACGGTATCACCCACCCGCACGTCTTTTTTTTCAATTTCGTCGAAATTGTGCAGTGTCGCCCGCCCGACCGTCGTCCCCGCGACAGCAACTGGCCGCAAGATGGCCACTGGTGTTAGTACCCCAGTACGGCCTACTTGAATTTCAACGCTTTCGACAACCGTCGAAACTTGTTCTGCTGGAAATTTGAGTGCGATCATTCCTCGTGGTGTTTTCGCAGTCGCACCCATCTGGGCTTGCTGCGCTAGTGAATTCACCTTCACGACCACTCCGTCGATATCGAACTCTAGCTTCTCGCGCTCGCTCCCCCATTTTTGGAAGAGTTTGCCAATATCTGAAATTTCCGCGACCAGCTTGTGGTAAGGCGAGACTGGCAGCCCGATCTTGGCAAAAAATTCAAGGACAGCGGATTGCTTTGCTGGTGGTTTTTGTAAAGAATTCTCGCCAAGCGTGTAGAAAAAAATCTGTAAATTGCGGCTCGCGGCGATAGCCGGATCCAGCTGGCGCACCGATCCGGCCGCGGCGTTACGCGGATTAGCGAACTCGGCAATTAATCTATTACCTTTCTTTTCAAGAATTTTGTTCTTCTCACGGATTTCAGAATTAATGTTTTCAAAATCTTTTTTGGCGAGAAAAACCTCTCCGGAAACTTCCAGGTCAATCTTTTCCGGAAGATGCATCGGTAAATTTTTAATCGTCCGAATCGTATGGGTGATGTCCTCACCAATGACTCCATCACCGCGCGTGATAGCCCGTACGAATTCACCCTGCTCGTACCAAACCGCGACATTCAGCCCGTCGATCTTAAGTTCGCAAAAATATTCGATTTTCTGGCTCGGAACGAATTTCCGGATGCGTTCCTCCCACTCGAGCAACTCTTCAATCGAAAAAACATCGGCCAAACTCATTTTCCGCGTTTTGTGAGCTACTTTGGGCAGCCTGCCAGAAAGTGGAGCGCCAACCCGACGGGTTGGCGAATCCGGTGTGACAAACTGGGGAAATTCGGCTTCCAGCTCTTCCAATTCACGCTTCAGACGATCGCGGGCGGATTCGGAAACTTCAACATCGCCAGACCCGGAAAAATACTCTTGATTCCAATTTTTCAGCCAAGTTTTCAGCTTTTTTATGCGCTCTTCTGCTTGTTTTTCGTCCATTTTTATGATAAAATAATCAGATTTCAAAATAAATTTTAACACCAAAACTGTGGCTCAAAATAAAACTGATTACGGAATATTCTTTGAAAAACGGCCTCTTTGGAAAACCGTTGGGGCAGAAGGTTTGAGAACAGCAATTAAATTAGCCGGAGAAGACATACACCCTGACGAGGTCAGTAAAAAGACTTTTGAAAATAAGCAGGACAAAGATAAATCGAATCCTGACGACACTCACGAGAAATCGAAGACTGCGCTTGAAAAACTGGCGGCACAGGAAAAGGTAAAAAAACTCACCAAGGAACAGCTAGATCAGCTCAAAAAAGAGATCACTGAGGCCAGCCAAATGGATACTGATGCAACGCTTGAGACAAGTGAAATCAAACACATTGAAACAGCGATTGATAAGCTTCCTGCCGAAACAGAAGATCCTTTGCAATTAAGCCAGCTAAAGCGCCCAGAAGGACAAGAGTGGATGGACAGTAAAAATACCGATAAAAAGGGTAAGAACTACAGAAACGCACGTGATTTCTTCAATAATCTGATTGACAAAAACATCGACGGCCAGGGAGATGAACTCAAAAAAGGAGTCGCCGAGGCAAACGTTCTCCTGAGTCAACTGGGACTAAGTATAGATGAACAAATAATTCGTGAAGCGTATACTGAAAAAATCGTTCAGCTCAATACGGTTAAAAGTTTTGATATTGACGATCTTGCAGAAGCTTCCAAAAGTTTCGAGGGTAATTGGAATCCTCTGCAGCGATTGCGAATGTGGCACAACAATATCAGTGAGATTAAAACTGCCCTGGGCCAGGTCAGAACCGAACTTAATGAAAAGATAAAAACCATCAAAGCAGCTCTGAAAGAAGCTAAATTCGATCCGAAAAAATCACAGATCGATGTAAAGGGCCTGCTAACACAAGTCGGCAAAGCTCACGGCATTGAACTGTTCAAGGGAGATAAAATCACTTCTCAGTTCATTTTTGATTATCTGCTACGAGGCGGAGATCTAATTGGCGATATGAAGAAAATCGCCATAAAACAAGAGTGGACTAAACTAAAGCCTAAAATCGAAGCTTTCCGTGGAAAACTAGAAATAACTGGCGAAAAAGAGTTACTGCAAGGTTTGGCCGATAAAGACCTCAGTGGTATTGAAGAGCTGCGAACCAATATGAATAAACTCTTCGAAGTTTGGACTAGCTTAGACAAGGGCTTGCTCGATAATGCTGGCAACAAAGAAAAACTTCTAGGTCACTTGGGATTTCTGAAAGCAGGCAAGATTGATTTGAATGAGCTTAGTGTCAACAAAATCCAGGAAATCCAGGAAAAGAGCGAGAAGTTAATTAAAAAAATTAAATCTCTCGAAGAAATTTCAAAAAATACATTTGAGACGGTAAATGCCAAACTCGCTCAGTTCGGAGGCAATTTTGATGTTCATCAACTTAGCTCAAAAATCTTCAACAAAATCCTAAATCAGGTCGATGTTGTAGCGATATTTGAGGATCCAGATTCTTTGGATAAGGCGATTTTAGAAAATATAAAAGAAAACTTCAGTTTGTCAGAGATAACAAAAGTAGAAGAAATTCCAACAAAACTTAGCGAAGCTATCGATAACTTCCTCGGAACACTTGAGAAAAGGCTCATCGAAAAATTAAGCGGTGACCTAGAAATTGATGGAATAAAAATCAAGCTAAAGGAAGAAGATTTGAATAAAATTCTTCCCAAAGTAAAGAAGCAGATACTTCCAATGCTGTCTGACTTTTTTGCAACCGATCCGAAATACGAAGCTGAAGGCCTACACATGATCAAGGACGGGAACTTAGATCTTGAAGTCTTCAAAAAAATTATGGGCAGCGCAGAAATGACAAAAGTTATCAATTTTGCCAAGAGGAATAAAGGTGATGTCACAAAGATTAGCGCTGAAATTAAAGAGGATGGCAAAAAGGAAGGTAGTGATGCAAAGGCAATCATGGATTTAACAGAAAAGATCGGAAAATTTGCGATCGACGACAAAAATCCGACTCCAGCCATCAAGGCCATCCAAGACGAAATTACATCAATAGTTCCTTTTGAAACCAAAATAAAAATTGGCGCAGAAAGACTCAAGGAGAACTTCAGTAAGGCGATAGACCTAGTCAGAGAAAAAGGATTCTTAGGCGCCTTAGGAGAAATCATCGCTCTGATCATACCTACATTTACAAAGCTATTTTCATCTCTGTCTAAATGGTGGGGCGATATGAAGGAAAAATATGTAAAGCCGGTGATTAAAGAGGTTAAAAAACATTCCCCAGAAATAGCTAAAAAAATAGAGGAAACAACTGGGGCTCATGAAGAAACTCCCGAAGAAAAAGCAGCCAAAACTGAAAAAGCAGTCGATCAATTTATTGGCAAAGATGTAAACGCAAAAGGATTGAATGCGATCTCAATGCAGGAGCTTTTCGCCGCTGAAGACGATACTGCACTTGAAGCTTTGGGTAAAAAACCAAGTGTTGGCTGGACCAAAGAGAATCTAAAAAAACTAAAAGATCAGCTCAACTCAAAATTTGAAACCAATGATCCAATCCGCACAGATACAAATAAAAAAGTCTTTACGGCAATCCAGGAAAAACCAGAATTGCTGAAATAAAATAAATGTTCACCCAAAAAGAAAATCTCGTGAATAGACTAATCTGGTTCAGCCTGGAAGGCGGACCAAAACCTCTCCCGACACCCGAGACTAGCGCGGAGAAATTACCTCCAACTGGAGAAGCGCTGGCGAAGCAAAAACCGCCTGATAAAAAAATTCCTCAGAAGCCGGAAGACGAACCCGGACACACCCAAGATCTCGCTAAGGCTGAGCAGAAACTTGATGCCGCTTACCAAAATCCGGACTCACAAGAATCACGCGAAATTCCCGACCAGCTGAAAAATATGTCGCGCGCGCAGATTCGCAACCTTGAACGCACGAATCCGGAGGTGCTGCTCAAAACCTGCTTTTGGAAAATTGAAGAGGGCGACAAGCTCACACCGATCGCAAATACAGGAGAGCTTAAAGTTGGTGACAAACTGCGCTTCAATATTCCGGAAGCCAACGGCAAAAATAAACACCTAGAAATGGGCGCCGGTTTGCGTGTGCTGCCTGGAAATATCAAAGCTGTCGAGATTAACGGCGAGAAGTTTTTCCGTATCAGTGATGGCGGACCTTTCGTCGACAAAAATGGCGATTATCGCGCAATTCGTTCGCACGAGAATGAAACTATCACGCTCGTCGAGCCAAGCGCTGAAGATAAAAAAACAGCTGAAGGCTTGCAAAAAACGCGCGGTCAGGAGTACGCCCGCCGCGACGTTGGATCTGCGCTCGAAGGATTTTTGGCAAAAACCGGCCAAAAACTTACTTCAGAAAACATTGACAAATTTTTGGCTGACCTGAAAAACGATCCGACTGCGACACCAGAAATGCTCACAGCAGCGAAACAGGATGCTGACTCGCTCAAAAAATTCGCAGAAATCTGGTCCGGTTTCAATCTCGCAAATTATAAAAATAGAATCGCCGGAATCGAAAGTCGTGGCAGCGGAGATTATTCCGCTGACAATCAAGGGCGCGGAGCAAGCGATGCTTGGAATAAACGTGCGCTCGGAAAATATCAATTCACAATCGAGACGCTCCGTGGCTTCGGCGTCAACATAACAGACGAATCCGAGATCGCACAATTCAAAAATAATCCGGATTTGCAGGAAAAAATAATGAACGAATTTACTGAAAATCATCTCAATCTGATCCGCGACAACCCGAATGTCGTCGCACAAATTGCGGGCGGAAAATACTCAGTTGACCAGGTTTTAGCTGCTATGCATCTCGGCGGTGCTGGCGCGCTGCGCAAGGTCGAACGCGAGCAGCTCTCTGGAACCGATTATTTCGGCACCTCGTTCGCACAATACATGGATAAAATGAAAAGTTAATTATCTCCACAATGACTGACCAAAACCAAAACTCGAATCAAGCCGGACAAACCGGATTCACTCCCCTGCCGGACGAGCAGAAAAAAACCGGGGTGCCGCTGGCGCAAGTCGCGACGGCGCAGATTGCGATTACCCGTGCGGATATCGAGAAGTTTGGTATTGATGAAGAATTCGTAAAGAAAAATCCGGCACTCATCGATCTCATCCTCAAGACCGAGTCTATGAAAGACGAGGAGCGCAAATACTGGTTCCAGCTCCTGCCAGTAATGACTGGTGACCAAGTCGAGAAGCTACAAAATATTCTGCAAAACGAGCGCGACCAGCTCGCTGAGCTTGATGCGAAATACGAAAATGAAATTTCCCGGCTCAATGCCAATGCTCCAGCCTGGGATCGTGAGAAATTCCAAGCCAGACGCAAGGCTACCGAAGAGGCCGAAAAGGCCGCTGAATCTAAAGAACAGGATGATGAAGATCAAATCCTTAATCAACTTAAGAACCTCTAATCAATGCAAATTCACAAAACCTTTCCCGCAAATGATTTTGATTCGCGTGAATCGCGATTAGTTTTTGTCGACCAAGATTCTGGCGGGGAAAACAGCGAAAGCTCTGAATTCAATTTCCAACCAAACGTAGAAGACTGGAAGGATAAAAGTTTTGAGGAATACGACGCCCACCTGACTAAAGCTGTAAATCGTGGAGAGTTCGAAGCTGGTAAAGTGCCTGCACTACTATCAGTAGCCAGGCAGAAATTTAATGAGTGGGAATCTGAAAGTAGAGATGCACAATCTCCAAAAAAAATATTAGCGCTCGTTGAGCGAGCCAGACACAACAGAGAAGACAAAAAAATTGCCAAAAGGGCCGTTGATGCAGTCAAGGAAGAGTATCTATCTGATGCTAATGATATACGAGATTTTGTGCGCGGAGAAATTGAAGATTTCTTAAAAATACCTATTGACAAAGTTCCTACGGCGGCTCTGGAAGATGTCTTGAATCTTCAAGACGAAATCTTGACCAGCATTCAGGGACTCCTAAAAACCAACGAGGAATATGCCTTCATAAATAATGCAATCGAACGAGACAAAGAACGCGCCAAAGAGTCCTATAAGAATCTGAGAGATCTTTTCCAAGATCAGAAAAAGAAGGATTTCCTAGAAATGTTCTTGAAGCTCAAGAATATACCAGCGGGGCAGGAAATGAGTATTAGAAAAATCCTTAATTATGAGGAGGAGATGCGAGACCGCTGGAGCCAAACTGATACCCTAGTCGGCGTAGTCAAACACAAAGAATTACTCCAGCTCGAACAAGCCCTCAAAGCAATTGAAAGCATTTACAAAAAATGGAACTCGATTGAAAAAGTCGAAGAAGAAAATAAGCTCCAGAAAAGACTCTTTGAATATGAAAATCGACTGAGCAATTTCCACAAAGATATCAGTGAAAATCCCCCCAAAGCTCTAGAATTGGCGTGGCTCGCCGAGACCTGGCCGGATATTCACAACTGCCGAATGGCAGACGTCGGGGGACTAAAAAAACTGTTAGCCAAGAATAAAAACAAGCTAACTTTGAAGCTTGTCCAGGCTTTTTTAGAAGGCAGTATCGAAGAATTGGAATATCTCGAAAAGGAGATCGCCAAAGTCTTAACTGCCGAACAAAAAGAAGCCGCCAAAGATAAAACCGAGGATCCGAAGACTGAACCTCCGGACGTCAGCACCACCAGTGCTCCGACTCTCGGTGTGTCTGACCACGCAGGCCACGGTGATTCCGAGGAAAACCATGAAGGCCATGGTCCAAATACCCTTAATAAAATCGGAAAAGGATTCTCAAAATTCTTCACGGCCCAGGGGCGCATCAAATGGTATAGCTTCCATGATATTGAACAGGCTTTTCACCTGATCAAAGAGTCTTGGAAGAAACATACTGAATCTCACAGTGAAGATAAATCCGGAAAACTCGCTGACAAGATGATGTTTTGGCGCGCTGAAATTCGTCGACGCGTACACGAAACCGATTTGATCGCTGAAAAAGGCCGTGCTGATGAACGCAAAAAACGTTATAAAAATGATTCTTACGAAGAACTCATATCTGAGATAATTGAATGGCCAGCAAAAGATAAGCGCCGAGCAATCCTTGAGACTCTAGCTGAACGTGGAAATCTACGCATGAGTGACCACAGACTGATTAATGCCATAACCCATAACGCAGTCTCAGAAGCAGAGTGGAACTACGCTGATTCGGAGTGTGACTACATCAAGATTGTTAATAAATTTAAAAAGGCAATTGACAAGGATTTCATCGGAGAAACTGGTTATGGCCAACAACTGATGGACATGCAAACCAGTGGCCAGGCCAACAAAGAATCCCTCGGTGAAAAATTGGGCGACCACTCTATCACCGGTTCCCCGGGAGCAGAGTGTGCCATGGTAGCCGAAGCGATCGAAAGTGCTGGACTCGACGGCGATAATGTTTTGACTGGATTGCTCAAGAAAGGTTTCGACCGCGGTAACAAATATGCCGATAATGGCGCAATGTGTAAAATCACGATCCAGACAGAACACGGCAAGAAAGAAATTAACGAAAATGCCAGTGCTGGACTTGATGCGCTTAAGATTGTAGATGGTTACCTCAAAGGCCTCATTTCAAATCAAACCGTTCAGGGTATCAGTAAAAAGAATGAGGGCATGTACACGCCTTACGCTGCTTTCCAGGATGTCTTAATCCCAAAGAATAAGCGTGACCCTAATAATCCGAGCCGGGCAATTTCAGCTTTTGAATTATGGGGTTGGATCCGAGACGGCGCAATTACTGATCTTGGACGCCGCCAGATCGTCAACTTTTTTGACAGTCGTGTCGCTTTCGACGATCAGGGCAACATCAGACATATTGCTAGAGACTCAACCACCTACGCGCGGCACTCAAAGAAATATACCTCGATCACCACCCTGCAAGGTAAAGTTGGCGACAAGATGCGCACGACCTGTATCAAGGCTGGCGGTGTGGAAATTTACGACAATGCCACCCAGCGCGCCCAAGGCACCAACCAAATTGTTGGTCAGCAGCAAGAGGTTACCTTCCTGATCAAAGCCGCCCTCGAAGAAATCGAGGATGGGATTACGATGCAGCGTTACGGTCAAGATGAAAAAGTAATAAAGGAAGGTAAGTTTCGACTTGAAAAAGGTACCAAGGCACTGGAAATCATGTTTGGCAATATAGTCAAAAATACAGAAGACCGGGAAATCTTCTTGACTGATGAAGGTAACGTGGCCTACAAAACCATGGAGCGCATAAAGGACATTAACAACAAGGAAACCTACGGTGAGTTAACTAAAGACTCAAGCGGAAAATCAAACGATCTGAAAGGTTTTCTAGACTATTACCTCATAAAACTTACAGGCGCTAACAAAAATTTTTCCAGTCACTACAACCGCGTCATGCGTGCCTATGCGAATCTCGAAGACGAGAGCAAAATCTTGCCTCGCGATGTTCGTGACGCTAAAAACAAAGTTGAAGAAGCGGCCCTACAGAGAAGTTTCAGGGAAGCGGACTAACCCCCGATATACTGGCTCAGGCGTACTTCCATGGCGGCTGTTGCCTGCGTGATCGATTCGGTAAATCCTGGATCAAGCAGCGCCTGCAATTTTTGGGTGACTGGCTTGAAGATTGGTTGAGAACCCATGGCCGCCAACAGCTCGTCAACTTGTTTCGCCGCGTCGGCAGATTGCAGATCCGCTGCCAACCCAGTAATCAATTTATCTGAAAGATTCCCCACAAGCGGGGCAACCTCAGGATGGGCAAGTTCACCAGCGCGCAAAACCGCAAAGAGGTTGCGCAAACGTCCCGGCGGAGTGTAATCGTCGCGAGCGATGATCTCAAACTCTGGTACACCACGCAGTTTTTGCGGAGCAACAAAGTAGTAACCCAAAATTTCCTCGACATCGCCAATCTGCTGTAGGTTCTGGAGTGCGATATCACGGCCTGGACCGTCGGGATAATTTTTACGGATAAAAATATTCAAAGCCTCCAGTTCTCCACCATCCATCAGATCACTACCTCCGGCGACTATCAAAGCTGCCAATTTGTCACGATTGCTGGCAAGCGTTTTTTTAGCAATAACATTGTCGCCACCCTGTGCAGCGATCAAAGCATCGAAGCTCCAAATCTTCACCAACTCCAGATCGGTCTGGACTTTACCGAGCGACGGTAATTCCGCAACCTCCTCGACGGCAATGATCGGCTCGTCGGCAAAGACGACAGACTCTCCGGCTACCAACGCAACTGACTCCGGATTTTTTGTGGACTTGACCGCGACTGTGTCTTCCGAGGCCTGGATCTTGGTACTGCCGGTCTGCGGATTTACCGCGACGGAAAACTTCGCGCTGGTCGCTTCGACACTACCGGTCGGCGTCTCGACGGAAAAAGAAGAGTCAGCTTTGGCGACCTCAGCATCTACTGATCCGGACAACAAAGCGACTTTTAAAGAACTATTTTCACGGGAAATAAAATTTGGCTTGAACTCGGTGATCGCCACTTCGGTCGAAGACGTGAGGAACATTCGACTAGCATCGTAAAAAGAAAGCTCCGCTGTTGAATTAGCCTCAACACGAATCGTGTCACCGAGGCGCACTGTCGCGATCTTATTGACGTCCTCAAAGAAAGTCGAATCAGCCGCGCGGATTTTGACCACGCCGGAACTGACCGAGAGCTGGGCCGCTGCCGTCTGAGTCTGAGAAATAAAAGTCGTCAGCGTGATCCCACCAGCAAAAATCAGCAGCACAGTGAAAGCCGTCGCCTGGCGCAAAAATCCGAAGAAGCGCGGCGCGCGACTGGGCTTGAAGCCTTCGCGGACGGAGCTGCGCCAGCCGCGGTGTGGCAGGACTTTCGGGAGATTGAGAATTGCCTCAGCGATCGAGGCCAGGAAATCTAGCCAACCGGAAGATTTAATCTTTTTGCCGGAAAGTTTTTTATCCAAAATTTCGGCATTGCGAAACTCCTCACTTTCCGCAACAATCCGATTCAAAATCCTTTTTTTCAGGTTCGCATGCGTTGCGGCATCGACTTCTGGAAGGTCAAAAAGGCGCGCCAAAATCCGCTCGAAACGCGTGGGTTTTGGGGATTTCGAAAATTTGTGTCTAAAGTTAAACATCCTCCGCTGTTTTGAACGCAAAAGATTCGCTTTTGTTACTGTTTTTTTCCGATTTTTCGAGTAAATCTTTTAATCGGTTGAGCGCGCGAAACTGGACCACCCGCACCGCCCCGACGGATTTCTCGAGAATCTCGGCAATTTCACCATTTTCAAAACCATTGACGAACTTCAAAACTACCACTTGCTGCTGAATCTCGGGTAATTCCCTGAGTGCCCGAATTAGCTTTTTTTGCTCAAACTGGCCATCAAGTTTGGCAACCGGATCAGCCGCCGCGCGAGTCTCGGGTAAATCGTCAGAAAGCTCGACAATATCCGTCTTGGCGTTCGTGCGGTAAAAATCTACGACGGCATTGTGGGCAATCCGAAAAATCCAAGCGTTGAAAGAATTTCCCTTCTGTTTGCGGTAAGTGTGGCGCTTCTCCCATGCCCGGAGGAAAACCGTCTCGGTCAGATCCTCCGCCTCGCTCTTCGC
Organism: Candidatus Peribacteraceae bacterium; assembly: GCA_021734705.1. Taxonomy (GTDB): domain Bacteria; phylum Patescibacteriota; class Gracilibacteria; order JAHISY01; family JAHISY01; genus JAHISY01. The sequence goes on along the minus strand of JAIPIJ010000010.1, from coordinate 422 downwards.
TACGCGGTAATAAATGTAACGGTAAATCGGCACAACAAAACGGTCGTAAACTTCACCAAAAGCCTCGGCATCGTCCTTCTGTGCCCGCCGAACGAGGGTTTCAATTTCTCGGAGCTCTTTTTTCGTCAAAGCCATCTCGCGATGAGTTTAGAGAAAAAAGGATTGGGAATGCAAAATTCATTAAGCACGTAACATGGAGCATGAAGCATTTTGATATTCATTTTTCATGCCAAAAAACCGGCTCGTAAATTGTTTCATGTTTCAGGCTCCATGTTCTATGCTCTCTAATATTCAAAATGTAGCGGGAAATTTGCCTCGTTCCATTGCTGGATTCGAGGACTTAGCCCAACCGAAGTTGAGCTTCGATCATAAAACAATCAACAATTCACAATGTGCAATGGCTAATAAATTAAACATTGATA